>CAZIEQ010000030.1:0-14629 GCA_964538725.1 uncultured Acidimicrobiia bacterium
CCGCTGTGAGGTATAGGCGCGGCGAGCGCGTGTCGACGCGCGTCGACGAGGCGGGGGTGATGGCGGGGGCACCCGAGGCCGCCCGCCGGCTCATCGGGGACGCGGACCTGTCCGGCCTCACCAGGGACTGGTTCCCACACACGACTGACTGAGTCGAGCCGTCGACAGCGAGAAGGAGGGCGCCGGAGTGCCGGTACAGACACCAGAGGTCCGGCATCATTACACGACCGGCGCCGCAGGCAACCGATTGCACTACGTCGACTACGGAGGAAGCGGCCAACCTCTGATCTGCCTGCACGGTGTCACCGGAAGTGCATGGACCTGGTACGCGGTTGCGACGGGACTAACCGAATACCGGCGGGTACTCGCCCTCGACTTCCGCGGGTTCGGTGACAGCCAGTGGTCTGCTTCGGCGGACTACCGCACATCTGACCACGTCGCCGACCTCGGGGCGCTGGTGGGCACGCTGGGCACCGAGCGAGTCGACCTGATGGGCTCTTCGTGGGGTGCCCTCGTAGCCATTGAGTACGCCGCAGAATGTCCCCAGAACGTGGGCCGCCTCGTCGTGGTCGACGTCGAGCCTTCCTTCGAGCAGGGCGAAACGGATCTCTTCCCACGTCCCGTCAGCTACAACAGCGCGACCGAGGTACAGGCAGCCGAGGCCCAGCGGCACCCTCATGCCTCTGAGGAGATGACGGCGGTGATGGCAGCGACCGGCTATATGCCGACCACCGGAGGAGTGCTGGCGCCAAAGCACGACCCGTTCTTCTTCGAACGCTGGCCGTTTCGCTCCGACGACCACTGGGATCAACTCGGCCGGATCGAGGCACCGACTCTTTTCCTCCACGCGGGCAACAGTTTCGTTCGTGGCGATGTCATGTCCGAGATGACGGCGCGCGTGTCCGAGTCGAGCTACGTGGAGGTGGCGCAAAGCTCCCATGTCATGCCGGTCGACAATCCGCAAGGCCTCGTCGCAGCCGTGCGGCCCTTTCTCGCCACCACCTTCACAGCTGACAGCCCCCCTCGACACGGATATTGACTGGATGAATAGCGGCGGGTAGCGTAGGCAGGAAAAGGAGAATCGGCGCCCTCCGACGCGATGGCATCCGAAAGGTGGGTGAACGATGAGTGGTTCCGAACACGCGAGTCTCAGGGAGGCGATTCTCGCCGGCGACGACGAGCGAGCAACAGCCCTCGGCCACGATATCGTGGCCGGTTCCGAGGACGTCACAGCAGCTGTAGAAGTCGCATCGGGGGTGATCCGGGACGTTGGAGACCGATTCGGCTCCGGTGAGATCTTTCTCCCCGAAATGGTCCTGGCGGCAGAGGCGATGCAGGCATTCATGAACGTCGTAACACCACACCTCGAGGCCGAGGCCGCCCGCGGTGAAGGTGGGCCAGCCGGAATAGGGAAGGTGGTCATCGGCACGGTCAAAGGCGACATCCACAGCATCGGCAAGAACATCGTCGCCACGATGCTTGGAGCCTCTGGTTACGACGTCATCGACCTGGGTGTCAACGTGGCACCGATGGAGGCGATCCACGAGGCTGAGAGGAGCGGCGCATCGATCATCGGGCTGTCGGCTCTGATGACAACATCGATGCCATACCAGAAGGAGGTTGTCGCCCTCTTGAACGAGCTCAACCGAAGAGACGACTTCTGGGTCATCGTCGGAGGTGGACCGGTGACCCGCGATTACGCGGACGACATCGGATCGAACGGATGGGCACCCGACGCGGCCGTCGCCGTACAGGTGTGCGATCGGATGCTCTCGGGTTCGACAACGCCGGCGACGACGCATCTGATCTATGAGGCCACATCATGAGCATCGACCTCGATCGGATCCTGAACGTTCTGCGCAAAGCCCACGACGGCCCGGTCTACGAGGAACGATCTTTCAACATGGACGTCGTGGCCCGTTCCATCCGGACCAAGGTGGAGGAATACGGGCTCGGCGGAACATGTGATCCCGCCAACCCCGTTTCGAGCGACGACGACCTGGCGGATCGGTTCTACAACGCAGGATTCGACGCCGCCGTCGACATCGGTGTGATGTGCTCCGACACGAACCGGGCGATCCGTGTGACCGCCGAGGAGCTCCAGGCTGCTCTCGACGCGGCACCGCGGGAGTTCTGGCTAGGCGAAGGGGACCAGCGAGTCCACTTCCGGCATCGAGGCCTCGATGATCCGACACCTCCCGTGTGGACGGTGCCCCTGAGCATCGCCGTGTCCGAGGACTGCTTCGTGCCCTTGGTCGAAGGGCTGGCACGCATCCCCGTCGTCGATGCCCTCGAGGGCCCGTCACTGGAGACGGTCTACGGATACCCGCTGCGCTCGGGCTCCCCATACGAACACCTCGCCGGGCGATATCAGGCCGATCTGATGTACGAAGCGGTGAAACGGGCCGGCAGGGTCGGCATGCCGATGGATGCCATCGGCAGCTCGACGACCCACATCGGCCTTCTCGGCGGCTACGGGGTCCCCGGCGGATACCGGCCGAAAGCCGACCTGGTGACGATCCTCCCCATCGCCGACTTCTGGACGTCCTACGAATCGCTCTTCAAACTGACCATGGCACATGTCACCGGCGGCGAGCATATCTCCGGTTCGACCTGGATCATGCTCGGCGGCTACGCCGGGGGGCCCGAAGGAACGGCAGTCGCCTGCATCGCATACAGCTTGCTCATGTTCGCCGTCTTTCAAGCATCACGCGGCGGCGTTCCGCCGTTCGACCTCGCCTACATGGGCAACTGCGGGCGCCGTGCCCAGTGGGCGCTGAGCATCACCAACCAGGCGCTGACCCGTAATACGAGCGTGGTTCTCCATTCCGTGGCCAATCAGATCGCCGGACCGGGCACCAAGATGCTGCTCTACGAAACGCTGGTCAGCATGACGAACATGGCCGTTTCGGGAGTCAGCAATGTCGTCGGGACCCGCTCGGCCGGTGGGAGGCTCACCGATCATCTGACACCACTCGAGCACGAGTTCGGCGGCGAGGTGTACAAGGCCGCGGCGGGGATGTCCCGCGAGGAGGGCAACGAGATCGCAAACCGGTTCATCCCCGAGTACGAGGACCAACTGGCATCCGCACCCGACGGGCGGTCGTTCCAGGAGCTGTACGACACCGACAAGCTGGAGCCCATCTCCGATTGGCGCCACATGTACGACGAAGTGAAGGCCGAAGCCGTCGAGGCCGGACTTCCGCTCGCTTGACGGCAGACACGGGAGCCGGTGCCGAACGGTCGGCGCATGAGCGGCCAGACTCGGCCTCAAGGGCGCGGGAGTCTGCGAACGGGAAGATGGACGGGAAGATGCACACAGTCGTTTTCCAGCCGTCAGGTGTCCGCGGCAAGATCGCGGCCGGCACGTCGCTGCGCAGCGCTGCGGCCGCGCTCGGTGTCGAGATCGAGAGCATCTGCGCCGACAATGCGACGTGTGGGAAGTGCCGGGTGCTGATCGAGAGCGGAAGGCGCGGCGGAATCGATTCATCGCCGGATCACGCCAGTCCGATGGGTGCGACGGAAGAGCTGTGGATCACCAAGCGTGAGAAGACCTGGCGGCGCATGGGGCTCGACCCGGAACGACTCCGCCTCTCCTGCCAGGCCCGCATCCTCGGTGACATGATCATCTTCGTCCCCGAATCGAGCCGAGGCAATCGCCAGCTGGTTCGAAAGGCCGCCACCGACCGCATCATCGAGATCCGACCTGCGGTCCGTCGCTACTACGTCGAGCTCACTCCGGCCACGCTCGAGAACCCGCGAGGCGATGTCGAGCGCCTTGCTGAAGCGCTCGTAACGGCCATGGAGACGGTCCATCCGGAGCCCGACTGGACCGCGCCCGCACCCGAAGAGCTCGAGTTCGACTATCCGGTTCTCTGTAACGTCGCCGAGGCCATCCGTGATGGCAACTGGAAGGTCTCCGTCACCGTCTGGCAGGATCGCGAGGTCATCGATGTGCAGCCCGGCTACGCCGAAGACGTCTACGGCGCCGCCATCGACATCGGCAGCACCGCACTCGCCGTTTACGTCTGCGACCTCATCTCCGGTGAGGTGGTCGCCACCGAGTCGATGATGAACCCCCAGACCGCGGTCGGCGACGACATCATGACCCGGATGACGTACGAGGCCGAGAACGAGGACGGTCTTGCCGAGCTGCGCGATGGGGTGATGGCCGGGATCAATCGCCTGCTGGAAAGGGCCCTGCGGGCGGCGCGTCTGCGCCCCGAGGTCCTCTACGAGCTCGTGGTGGTGGGAAACACCACGATGCATCACCTGTTCTTGGGGTTGACCACGCGGAACCTTGCAACGGTGCCCTTCGTGCCGACGCTTCATCGGTCCCTCGACATCAAAGCAAGGGACCTCGGCATCGTCGCCAACGAGGGAGCCAACGTTCATTTGCTTCCAATCGCGGCCGGGTTCGTCGGTGCCGACACCATGGGAGTGCTGCTCGCCGAGGAACCTCACCACCAGGATGAGAACCTCCTCATCATCGATATCGGTACCAACGCGGAGCTGGTCCTGGGAAACCGCGATGGCCTGTTGTGCACATCCACACCCACGGGGCCGGCGTTCGAAGGTGCGCACATCGAGTACGGGATGCGTGCCGCTGTCGGTGCCATCGAACGGATCGAGGTGGACGCCGAGACCCTCGAGGCCCGATACAAGGTTGTCGGAGTCGACGGATGGCGTCCTGTCGCCGGCGAGCACAGCGAAGTCAAGGGTATCTGCGGCTCGGCGATCATCGACGGTGTCGCCGAGATGTTCCGTGTCGGCATCGTGGGACCGCGGGGCCACTTCGACGACACACGCAAGTCTTCACGGATCCGCAAGGGTGATCTCGGATGGGAATACGTCATCGCCTGGGAGTCGGACACGTCGATCGGACGTTGCATTCCGATCACTCTCGACGACATTCGCCAGATTCAGCTCGCCAAGGCGGCCCTCTACACCGCCTCTCAGATCCTGTTACGCGAGTTGGGGATCGACACCCCGGACAAGATCATCCTTGCCGGGGCTTTCGGATCGCACATCGACCGGGAGAAGGCGCTCATCCTCGGCATGATCCCGGACTGCCCGGTCGGGCGAGTCTTATCGGTGGGGAACGCGGCAGGCGACGGCGCACGCATCGCCCTCCTGAACCGCTACAAGAGGAGCGAGACAGCGAGAATCTCAGCTTCGATGAGACGCATCGAGTTACCCGTTGACCCCGACTTTCAGAACGAGTACCTCATGGCGATCAACTTCCCGCACATGAGCCACCCTTTCCCCAGCGTTGCTCACCTCATCCCCGATGAGGGTCCCGATCCAATGGCCCGCAGGTTCACCAAGAGGAACTGACGCTGGGCCGGTGCCGGTGCCCGGCGGCGCCCCAGTGGGACACCTACACTATTTGCCATGTCAATGTTCCCTGTGTAGGTTCGAGCAATCATCCAGCGACTATCCCGAGAACTCGCAAGATGGGGCGCAATCAGCTTCCAGTGGCCGGGATCGTGCCTCTTGGCGTCCTGTGCCGGGAAACACACCGATGTCGCCCTCTTCGGCACAGGCATCAGCTACGGCGAGCCGGCAGCGCACGCCGCCGATGTTCGCCGTGGATCCTCAACACCGCCACAAGCATCACGGGGGTCGATCCAACGGGTGAGAATACATCTTCACCGATGAACACCGATACAGGAGGACCGGAAGAATGAAGAAGAGAATGAGGTTCCTCACGCTACTTGCCGCCATGGCAATGGTCGTCGCTGCATGCAGCAGCGACAGCGGGGAATCGACGACGTCAGCACCACCTACCACCGGAGGGGTGGCCACGACGGCAGCTCCGGGATCGACGGAGCCGGCGGCAACCGGCCCGACCGAGCTGAACATCGGCATGATCCTGCTCGGGGTCAATCTGGAGCCCTGGTATTCGACCATGATCGACTCCATCGGCAGGCTCACCGCCGAGAAACCCCACGGGCTCGACATCAATCTCGAGATATTTGAGAACGTCGCCTACGCAGACGGCGAACGAGTCATCCGGGATCTGGCCTCTTCGGGCAAATACCAGATGATCATCGCCCACAGCGCCTACTCCGATGGTGTCGCCGCGGTGAAGGACGAGTTCCCCGACATCCTGTTCGCATACTCCGGGTCGGGCAACGATCCTCTCGGCGGCAACGGCTACTGGGTCGATGTATGGATCCATGAGCCCGCCTACCTGGCAGGGATCGTCGCAGGCATGATGACCAAGACCAATACGATCAGCGGCGTGGCCGCGTTCCCATTCCCGAACGTGAACGGCCCGTTGAACGCCTGGATCCAGGGAGCCAGGTCGGTCAATCCGGATGTGCAGGCCAGCGTGACTTACATCGAGAGCTGGTTCGATCCGGCCGCCGCCAAGGAGGCCGCGGTGGCACAGATCGCCGCTGATTCCGACATGGTCTACATGGAACGGTTCGGTCCCCTGGAAGCGATCGAACAGAACGACGGTGTCTACGGGTTCGGGCACTTCTCTGACCAGCTCGCGCTGGATCCTGCGAAGGTCCTCACCAGCCCGGTTGCCATGTGGGACCCTGCGGTGTCGACGTTGATCGAGGCCTGGTGGGCCCATATGACCGAAGATGTGCCGTACGACGCGCCCATGGAGCGGATCATGTTCTTCATGCCCGCCGGTGGAGCCAGCCTGGGAGCGATGAGCGACGTTGTTCCCGACGACGTGAAGGCTGCCGTCCAGGCTGCCGAGGACAAGATCATGTCCGGTGAACTCGTCGTGGAATTCAACGACGCTCCGATCGAATAAGGCTGTCCGTACATAACGAGAGCCGGAGGGTGTCGACGCCGCGTCGGCACCCTCTGAGGCCATCTCGTAGGTAGCACGACCGCGACAGCTCTGGCGTCCCGCCGGAGGCACCGTCAGGTGGATGAGCATTGCCGTTTCAGAACTCTGCAACCGAGCCACTGCTGCGCATCGTCGACGTGACGAAGCGCTTCCCCGGCGTCGTCGCCAACAGCGAGATCTCCATCGATGTCATGCCCGGCGAGATCCACTGTCTCCTGGGTGAGAACGGTGCCGGCAAGACGACGCTGGCAGACATCCTCTACGGCGTATCTCAGCCGGATGGTGGTGTCGTGTTTCTCCGCGGCGGACCTCTCGAGCTCAAGTCACCCCGCGACGCCATCAATGTCGGCATTGGCATGGTGCACCAGCATTTCGAGCTGGTCTCACCGATGTCTGCCCTGGAGAACATCGTCATCGGAACCGACGAGGACCCCAAGCAGGCTCGGCGCCGGCTCGAGGAATTGTGTACCGCATACGGTGTCGAGATCGACCTCGACACCGAGACGGGACGGCTCTCGGTCGGTGAGCAGCAGTGGGTGGAGATCCTCAACGCACTGTACGGCGGGGTCGATCTTCTCATCCTGGACGAACCCACAGCGGTACTCACCCCGCAAGGCGCGCGGCGGCTGTTCGAGTTCCTGAAAACCATGAAGGACGAAGGGATCGCCATCATCTTCATCACCCACAAGCTCTGGGAGGTGATGGAAATCTCAGATCGGGTGTCCGTCTTGCGACGCGGCAAGCTGGTGGAAACCGTCGATACTGCCGACACCTCCGCCCGCGACCTGGCACGACTGATGGTGGGACGCGATGTCCTCACCACGATCGAGAAGAAGGAAGCGGCACCAGGCGAGACGATGCTCGAGGTCGATTCGATTCACGTCGAGGCCGGCTCCAGCCGGGGCGCGGTACGCGGCCTCTCGGTGGCTGTACATCAGAGTGAGATCGTTGGGATCGCCGGTGTGTCGGGCAACGGGCAGAGCGCCCTCTTCGACGCCCTCGTCGGCGTGCAACACCCGACCTCAGGGCAGATCCGTGTTGATGGCGACGACATCACCCGACTGTCTCCAAGGGGCATAGCGGCCAGGGGCGTTGCGGCGGTGCCTGCAGATCGCATCCACCAGGGTCTCATGATGGACTTCCAAGTGCAGGAGAACCTGGTCCTCGGTAGACATCGAGCCGGGAAGTTCCGAAGTCGTGGATTCCTCAGCCGGAAATCCATCCGGGAATTCGCCGCAAGGGCCATTGCCGACTTCGACATCATGACGCCGTCTCCGCAGCAGCCCACGAGAGTCCTATCCGGCGGCAACCTGCAGAAGATCATCCTGGCGCGCGAACTGGCCACCGAGCCCAAACTTCTCATAGTGCACCAACCCACTCGCGGCCTCGACGTCGGGGCCAGCAAGTATGTTCGGGAGCGGATCATCCAGGAACGCGATCGCGGCGTGGCGGTTCTGTTGATTTCCGAGGATCTCGACGAGGTATTCGACCTGTCGGATCGGATCGCCGTCATCTATGAAGGCCAGATCATCGGTGTGCTCGACCCGAAAGACGCCTCCTATGAGGAAGTGGGCATGCTGATGGCCGGCATCAACGAGGCGCCGCCGCCCATGGACACCATCACAGCATCGTGACACCACCGGCCGTCTCGCGTCGGGACCGAGCGCCCGCCACAGGGTGGCGCATCGAGAGAAGGCTGGATGTCGGCAAGCTGAGTGAAGCCATCGCCCTGCCGCTGGCGCTGCTGGTCGCGCTCATCGCGAGCAGTCTGTTGATTCTGATCACCGGGGTCGGGATCACCGATGGTTTGAGCGCCCTGTGGAATGGTGCCTTCGGATCCCGCCGTGCCGTGTTCGAGACACTGGTGCAGGCTACGCCCCTCATCTTCACGGGATTGGCGGCCGCAGTCGCCTTCCGGGCCCGCCTCTGGAACATAGGTGGTGAAGGACAGTTCTTTGCCGGAGCGATGGGCACCTTCTGGGTGGCCCACACGTTCAGCGGGCTTCCCACCCCGGTGATGATCCCGGCGGTGCTCCTCGGGGCCGGTCTGGCTGGAGCCGCCTGGGCCGCTATTGCAGGGTATCTGAAGGCACGCTACGGAACGAACGAGATCATCACCACCGTCATGCTGAACTTCACCATCTTGCTGATCGTCTCCTATCTGCTCGGAGGGCCTTGGCGGGCTCCGGACACCTTCTACTACCAGACGGTGCGCATACCGAAAGCGAGCTGGCTCCCCAGGTTCTTCTCCGACAGCCGGCTCCACTGGGGTTTCGTGATCGCACTCGCAGTCGGCATCCTGGTTTACATCCTGGTGGAGAGAACATCCCTCGGCTTCGAGCTGCGGGGACTCGGCATCAACCGGAACGCGGCCGTTCTGAAAGGCATCAGCGTCGGCGAGACCACTCTCATCGTGATGGCCATCAGCGGAGCCATCGCCGGCCTTGCAGGCGCCTCCGAAGTTGCCGGCATCCACCACCGACTGCAGGTCGACATCTCGTCGGGTTACGGATTCACCGGCATCATCATCGCCCTCATCGGACGGTTGAACCCCTTTGGCGTCGTCGCTGCTGCCATCGGGTTCGGGGCGCTCGTCAACGGTTCCACGGCAATGCAGATATCCACCGGCATCCCGGCGGCGCTGGTCGACGTGATTCAGGGCCTGTCACTCGTTTCCGTTCTGGTGGCGGCAGTCGCGGTTCGTTATCGAATTCGAAGCCCGCAACGCCGTGGCTGACATCCTCACCGCCGGTTTCATGATCTCGGTTCTGGCGAGCGCGATCCGAATCGCCACCCCCTTGCTCCTCAGTGCCATCGGCGAGCTGGCCGCAGAAAGCTCCGGCATATTGAATCTGAGCATCGAAGGAACGATGACCTGGGGTGCCTTCGCGGCGTTCGCTCTCGTGCATGAGACCGGGTCGCTAGGGCTGGGGGTGATTGCAGCGATCCTGGCCGGAGCTGTCGTCGGGCTCGCCTTCGCCTTCATCACAGTAACGGTGAAGGTCAATCAGATCGTCGCCGGATTGGCATTCAACCTGCTCACCATCGGACTCAGCTTCTTCCTCCTCCGCAGCGTCATCACCGGGATCACGTCCAGCACCGACGTGCCCACAGTCGACACATTCGCATTCGTGCACATACCCGGTCTATCGGACATCTCCTGGATCGGGGAGATCTTCTTCTCACAGCAATGGTTGACCTACTTCGCACTACTGATGGTCATCATCGTCTGGCTGGTTCTGAAAAAGACACGGTTCGGCCTCGAGCTGCGAAGCGTCGGGCACAATCCGGAAGCCTGCGACATGCAGGGAATCAGCGTCGCCGCCATGCAGTACTCGGCGGTCATCTTCGGCGGTGTCATGGCGGCGATCGGTGGTGCATTCCTCACCATCGCCTCAACCGGACTCTGGTTTCCCGACATCGTCGCCGGACGGGGATGGATCGCCCTCGCGCTCGTGATTCTGGGCAACTGGCGCGCCTCGTGGATCCTGTACGGCGCCCTCTTCTACGGATTCATCGATGCACTACAGCTGGGCCTCCAGGCAGTGAACGTCGACGTTCCCCACCAGCTCCTGTTGGCGTTGCCGTTCGTACTCACAATCGTCGCGCTGGTGGTCAACCGCGCTCGATCGGGAGAACCGCTGTCGCTGGCCGTCCCCTATCACCGTGGAGTGCGCTGATCCCTCGATGCACTGGTTGCATCGGGATCCGCCGTGCAGACGCCTGCTACTCGAGAGGAATGCCTAGTTCGGTGACCTCGCGCTTCACCCTCCGGTAGACACTCGCCCACTCTTCGACGGGGAGCAGCGTCCCCAGGTCGTATAGGTCCTGGAATCGCCTGCCGAGATCCGGGGTCCTGAGTGTGGATTCGTAACGAGGCAGCAAGTCCTTGACGATCTCGTTGACATCGGCCGGGGTGAGTGGCGATGCCTTGTGCGCTACTTCGGCGGTGAACCGGCACTCCAGCGGGGTGACATGATCGGTGAGCTTCCCTCCTGCCGTGCGCGGTCCGGTGGTCAATGCAGCTCCACTGGATGCGATCGTCGCGATACCCGCCGCGATCTCATACAACAGGGTCTCCGTCCCGGCTCCGGACACTTCGTTGACGACCGGGTCGGTGATGATATGCGTGTTGCGGCTCAGTGCCTGATGCACGACGCTCAGCATCCACAAGCCTTCCCGGTTGACATTCGACATGTAACGCACGTCGTAGGTCTGCCCGCCTCCTGCCCGGTTCTGCAGGATCGGATAGGACAGCAGCGCGGTAGCAATGCACGACAGCGATGCCCCTTCGGGGGGGCCGGGCATGCCACCGATCATGGCCGGTGATGCCGCCTTGGGCATCCCTCCGACGTTGATCGTGTGCACGACCTTGTGCAGGGTTCGATAGTCGATCTTCATCTCGGAAGGGAACAAGATCAGCGACAGATCTGTCGCCGGGATGGCGCCCGGAACGCCATATCCCCCCAGCTGGCCATATTCGGTTACGGCACTGTAAACCCCGATCCCCCCCATTCCCGGCCGTCCGGCGCGGCGGCGGGCTTCGACATGCATACGCGCGTGCTGGTAGCCGGCGAGTGTCTCGAACGGTGTGCCGGAGAGGATGTCGCGCCCAAAGATGGAGATCAGTGATCCGCCCCCGAGCAGATCGACCTCACGCTCCCGTGCGATCCCCTCCAGCAACAGCGGGAAGATCTCCTCGGTGTTGGCAATCGCCAGCGATGACGCCACCTTCATTGGATACTCGTCGGCAGGAGTGCGCGACCGGAGCCATGTGCCGTCCCTGCCAACGCCGACGAAGAGCTCAGACGGCGCAAACCGGAGGGCGTCTTCGAGCTCCTCCTGCGACACACGGACGATCCGTTCGGTGTCCGTGCACAGATACCCGAGTTCGAGTGCGAGCTCGTATCCGGCCTTGAAGAACGCGTCTGCCAGGCCGAAGTCGGTGTTGACCGGAGTCTCCTGGTCGCACAGGTTCTCCAGACCGTGTTTCTTGAGCAGGCCCCGAATCGTCTGCGGAATTCGCTTGACATCCCAGTCTCTCTGCGTGCAGTACTCGCCGGTCTGGGTGCGCTCCAGGATCTCGATGATGTCCGGCATCCTCACCGTGCTCAGCCTTCCTCGAGCTTGTTCTCTCCACGGCGAAAGACGCGACGAAACCAGCGAGCCGCCCCCGCGAACAGGCTGGCGAAGAAGAGAGAGATCCCGCCGATATTGCGAGCCGTGACCGCATCGGCCTCCGCCGGAGTCCGCGCCGCCAGCTTCGCGTCGAGGCAGGATGCGAACTCCCCGATGAGTCGAGTGGCGATTTCGATCATCAGCCCGGTCCGACCGAACTTCGCCACCGGTCCGGACAAATCGACCTCGACGTCGATGGCCACCGACGTCGTGTCCTGTTCGATCGGAGACAGGCAATAGTCCATGATGAGCTGGCCCCGATTGCCCCCCCGGCGATCGGTGCCCTTCCCACTGATACGACCCCGGTAGCTTCCCGGGTCTGTCGTGATGTCGGCCTCACCTTCGAACGTCACCGTCATCGGGCCTACGGCAACCGCCACCGTCCCCCGGTGGTGGTCGGCACCGCAGGACTCCGTGAGCTCGGTTCCGGGAAGACACTGGGCGACGGTCGGGATGTCCTGAAGCAGGTCCCACACCGCCGCTATCGGGCTGTGGACTTGGAATGTCTGCGCGATCTTCATCGCCAACCCGCCTCCACCTCGAGCTCCCCCTGCGAGAGGACCAGGGCCGCGAGGCTCATCCAATATTGATACTACCAATGCAGCTTATGGCCGGCGGGGGTCTGTCGCAAGTCAGCGGACTGCCGGCGATACACCTTGATGGAGCCCAATCCGATCCATCAGCTCCCGAGCTCGTCGACGTGCCTCGGCGACGATTTCGTCCTGGTCGACCCGGGTGCAGCGTCCGTTCTCAACGACGATCTCGCCACCGATGATGTTCATCTCGACGTCGCCGGCGCGGGCCGCATATACGATTGCCGCGCCCGGGCGATGCAGCGGCGCCAGATGCGGGCGGGTTGCGTCGATGACGATGATGTCGGCCAGGGCGCCCGGGACCAGGGTGCCCGCGTCGATGCCGTGGACTGCAGCGCCGCCCTTTGTGGCGATTTCGAGCGCCTCGGGGGCGGACGACGCCTTCGGGTCCAGGTCGTGAAGCCGGTGCATGAGGACGAGCATCTTCATGTTCTCGAAGAGGTCTTGGCGATGTCCGCAGGCCGATCCGTCGCTGCCGAGCCCGACGGTGGCGCCGGCGTCGAGGAGCTTGCGCAGGGGCATGACTCCGTAGGGAACATATTGATTCGACACGGGGCAATGGGCGACCGCAGTACCCGTCGAACCGATCGCTTCGATCTCCGCTTCATCGATCCAAGTGGTGTGCGCCAGCACGGTATCGGGGCCGAGCAGCCCCTGACTGTGCAGCCATGTCGCCGGTCGCATCCCATGAGCTTGCAGGTACGCGCCGGGGTCGCTCCGCGGAGCGCTGCAGTGCGTGTGCCAGCCGACACCGTGCGAACGCGCCAGTTCCACACTGGCCGCCAGCAGATCCTGATCGGTGTACACGGCGTTGATGGGTCCCGGCCAGATCTCGACCATGGAACCCTTGGGCCGGGCCCGCATGCAGGCGTCGGTGATCGCCAGCTCCTCATCGGCGGGAACCGGAAAGGCCGACTCGGGAAGGCCCTGACGCCTTGCCAGATCGGTATAGGGCCCGGCGACGCCGCGGGCAACCTTGCCGCGGAGTCCGATCTCCTCGAGCGCGGTGGCAACGGCGACCGTGGTGGCCTCATCCGTACGGCCGTAGTGATGGTCCAGGACGCAGGTAGTACCCGCCAACACGGCTTCTACGGCCCCCAGGTACACGGCGGCCATAGTCTCCTCGCGTGTGATCTTGGCTGCGTACGGCCACATGAACAGGCTCAACCACTCCCAACCGCTCAGGCCTTCACCCAAGGTGCGGCCGAGCGACTGAAACGTGTGGTTGTGACAGTCGATGAGACCCGGCATGACAACCCGCCCCCGACAAGAGATCTGCCTATCGGCCACCACCGAAGCCGCCTCATCACGGCTTCCAACTGCGACGATTCGGTCGCCGGCGATGGCAACGAACCCCCGGTCGATGACGGGACACTCCGAGTCGACGGTCAACAAGGTGCCTTCGGTGAGCATGATGTCGCAGCGGATCGGAGCGCTCGGCGGCGGCTCCTCTCTCTTCATGGCACTCTCCTCGTGGCTGCCTGCGAGCTTGGGATCGTTGTCTCGTCAGGCTGCCCGCCTCCGGGCTAGTATCGATACAGTCGATATTCTAGAAGAGTTCGGATGACCAGCCGGATACGAGAGATGGCGCGAACCGGCCCCGACCGCAAGACGGACACTAGACGCCCCTGGGTATCGGCCGGCGTTTCGCGGAGTCGAGAGGACGTGCAAGCGACGTGACGCTGGAGGATCTCTCTCAGATCAACCCGATCATCAAGCACCGCGCCGGTCATCTGGGGCGGGCCGTCCCGGGCCGCAGCGACGGCTCGGCCCTCCGTGGTGAGCGACAGTACATCGCTGACATCAAGATACACGGCATGCTCGAGGTTGTTTTCGTGCGCAGCCCCGAGCCGCATGCACACATCGTTTCGATCGACACGCAGCCTGCCGAGGAACTCCATGGCGTGGTAGCCGTGTTCACCGGCGCCGACCTGGCGGCCGTCGAGAGTTTTCCCCATACGATCGAGTACAACCGACCGGTTGGCCAGCGCCCCCTAGCCGAGGACCGAGTCCGCTACGTCGGAGCTCCGTACGCAGCCAT
>CAZIEQ010000031.1:0-14579 GCA_964538725.1 uncultured Acidimicrobiia bacterium
CGCTCTGAGGAGGAGTCGGGGATGCACCCCGGCGATGTGTGTCGGTGTAGTAGAGGATGAACCGGTCGAGTCAGAGTTGCATCGGTCCTGGATCTTGGGGGCTTGAGCGTCATTGAAGCGGATTCCAGGTTGACTAGTCATCGTCGGTCGGAGCGGTCCGCGGTATCCGTAGGCTGGCCAGACGGTGACGAGTACTCCATGTATGACGCCAACCTGACCGAAGAGCGACCGACCCACGTTTCACACCTCGAATGTTCTGCCACCGGTGAGCGTCATGAGGCCGACGTCGTGCACGGGCTCTCCTCCGCCGGTATGCCGCTCCTGGTTCGCTATGACCTGGAAGGCGTGGCGACGAGCATCGATCGCGATGCCCTGTTGCAGCGGCCACCTGACTTGTGGCGATACCGGGAACTGCTCCCGGTACGCAGACCGGAGAACCTGGTGTCCCTCGGCGAGGGGGTGACGCCGCTGATTCATCTGGATCGGAGGACCGCGGCCGGCGGGGACGTTCTCGTGAAGGACGAAGGCCGCCTGCCTGCTGCTTCGTTCAAAGCCCGGGGAATCGCAGTAGCGATGTCAATGGGCAGGGAACTCGGCATCACCCGCATGGCGATGTCTACCAACGGCAACGCCGGTGCCGCTCTCGCTGCCTATGGGAGCAAGGCCGGCATCGAAACCTATGTGTTCTGCCCCGCCGACACTCCCGAGGTCAATGTCCGTGAGATCGCCATTCTGGGGGCGCGGGTCTGGCGGGTAAAGGGGCTCATCGACGACTGCGGTCGGGTTGTCGCCGCCGGCCAAGAACGAATGAACTGGTTCGATGTGTCGACGCTCAGGGAGCCCTACCGCATCGAAGGCAAGAAGACGATGGGCTTCGAACTGGCCGAACAACTCGGGTGGCAGTTGCCAGACGTGATCTTCTACCCGACAGGTGGTGGGACCGGACTCATCGGCATGTGGAAGGCCTTTCGCGAGTTGGAGGCGATCGGATGGGTCGACGGTCCTCTGCCCCGCATGGTGGCGGTGCAGTCCACTGGATGCGCTCCGATAGTCAGGGCTTGGGAGGACGGTGCCACTCATGCAGCCGCGTGGAAGAACGCGACAACGATCGCCGCGGGGATCAGGGTGCCGGCAGCACTGGGTGACTTCTTGATGCTGCGAGCCATCAGGGAGAGCGGCGGGTTCGGAATCGCGGTGCCCGACGAAGAAATCGAAGCTGCTCAAGAGCTGGTGGCCGCAACCAACGGTCTGCTGCTGTGTCCCGAAGGGGCCGCGACATATGCCGGACACGTGGAGGCGGTCAAACGGGGATTGGTCGGCGAGACAGAGCGGGCCGTCCTGTTCAACTGTGGTAACGGGTTGAAGTATCCGATGGCGGCGTGCGACCGGACGCTGGATCCGGAACTGCCGATCGATTGGGCGGCCATCGAGACGGCTGATGGCTGACGTGCTGAACCCGATCCGCGATGAAGGTATGCACTCCGTTGCGTCCTGCGATACGGCGGCATCCGTGCGGAGCTGAATGTGCCGGCCTGTGGCTCGATGCTGAAGCGGTCGACCTGGTCCGGTGGACACCGCTGTACCCCGGTACGCTGGGCACGTCGCAAACCATGGGTGCCTTGATGAGCCTCGTCGAACGCCTCCACAGCGAGGGAAAGCTCGGTCTCTACATAGGCGGGGAGTGGCGTCAGAGCGCAGCCGGCGGCACGATGGCAGTGCTCAACCCCGCAACCGAGGACGTGATAGCCGAGGTTGCCACCGGCACTGCCGCCGACGGCCTCGCCGCGGTGGATGCCGCTACGGAGGCGGCGGAGGAGTGGGCGGCCACACCGCCGCGGATGAAGAGCGAGGTTCTGCGGCGCGGGTTCGACTTGATGCTCGACAGTCTGGAGGCATTGGCGGCTCTGATCACCGCTGAGAACGGCAAGTCGCTGGCGGACGCCCGCGGAGAGGTCCGCTACGCCGCCGAGTTCTTCCGCTGGTTCTCCGAGGAAGCGGTGCGCAACTACGGACGGATCTACGAAGCTCCTGCAGGCGACAAGCGGGTGCTGGTCCTGCATCAGCCGGTCGGTGTCTCCCTGCTGGTGACGCCGTGGAACTTTCCACTTTCGATGGGCACCCGCAAGATCGGCGCTGCTCTCGCCGCCGGGTGCACCTGCATCCTGAAGCCGGCGTCCGACACACCCCTGATCTCACTCGCACTTGCAGACCTGCTCACCGAGGCCGGGGTACCACCAGGAGTCGTCAACGTAGTGCCGGCCCGTGGCTCGTCCGACTTCGCAGGCGCAGTGCTCAACGATCATCGGGTCCGCAAGCTGTCATTCACCGGCTCGACCGAGGTGGGCAGGCTCTTGTTGGCGACGGCAGCGCAACGGGTGTTGAAGACGTCGATGGAGTTGGGCGGCAATGCTCCGTTTCTCGTGCTCGCCGACGCCGATGTTGAGGCCGCGGTGCAGGGGGCGATGCTTGCCAAGATGCGCAACACGGGAGAGGCGTGCACGGCTGCCAATCGCTTCTACGTCGAAGCATCGGTTGCCGCCGAATTCACTGCACGGTTCGCCGATGCGATGAATGCGCTGCGAGTCGGCCCCGGTCTGGACGAGGCCAACGATGTTGGACCGTTGATCAACGAAGCAACTCGAAGCAAGGTTGATGGTCTGGTCGGTGCTGCTCTGGACCACGCCCGACTGATCACCGGCGGGTCGGCTCCGGACGGTCCTGGGTTTTTCTACCAACCAACTGTCCTCACCGATGTGGCTGCGGATGCGGAGATCCTCCGCAACGAGATCTTCGGCCCGGTGGCACCAATAGTGAAGTTCGACGACCTCGAAGATGCGATCGTGATGGCCAACGACACCGAACACGGGCTGATCTCCTATGTCTATTCGACTAACCAGGCGAGAGCGCTGCAAGTGGCGGAACGCCTCGAGGCCGGCATGGTGGCAGTGAACCGAGGCCTCATCTCGGACCCGGCGGCGCCTTTCGGAGGTGTCAAGCAATCGGGTCTCGGCCGTGAAGGTGCGCTCGAGGGAATGCACGAGTTTCTCGAACCGAAGTACATAGGCATGGCGTAGCGGGAGTTGGATTGGTAGCGGCTCGCCGTAACCTGACCCCGTGACCATCTACAGCGTCGACGACATGTGTGTCGACTTGGACACGGTCGACGGTGGCCGCCGTGTGATTCACGGCGTCAGCTTCTCCATCGAGGAGGGCGAGGTGCTGGCGCTGGTCGGCGAGTCGGGATGTGGCAAAAGCCTCATAGCGATGGGCGGCCTCGACCTGCACGGCCCGGGCGCGTCGACTACTTCGGGGACTGTTCACTTCGACGGCAACGATCTGGGAATGCTGACGGACGACGCGTGGCGACGAGTCGTCGGTGGGGGAATCGGGTTGATCCTCCAGGACCCGATCGGGGCGCACGACCCGCTGCAAGCCATCGGCCCGCAGAGCGGTGAGGTGCTCGCCGAGCATTTCCATTACACCGACGAGGAGATACGGCGACGCGTTGCGGACGCCTTCGGCGAGGTGAGGCTGCCGCTCGGTGGGGGAGACCACTCCTACGCCCACCAGCTCAGCAGAGGAGAGGCGCAGCGAGCGATGGTCGCCGCTGCCATCCTGACCAAGCCCAAGCTGCTCATCGCCGACGAGCCTTTGGCCGGGTTGGACGTCACCGTCGCCAGGGCTGTTCTCGACATCATCGAATCCCTGCGCCGGCGGCACGACATGGCGATGCTGCTCGTCACCCACGACCTTGCCGTCGTCGCCGGCGTCGCCGACCGGGTGGCGATCGTCTATGCAGGCTCGATCGTGGAACAGGGCCCAGTGACTGAGATCTTTCACCACCCGCGCCATCCCTACACGTCGGGGCTTCTCGGCTCGATTCCGTCGATGACAGGTGGCCTTCTGCGACCCATAGAAGGTTCGGCGCCCGATATCACCTCTTTGCCCCCCGGATGTGCCTTCGCAGCCAGATGTGAGTACGCCACCGCCGAGTGCCGCAGTGCCCGCCCCGAGGCCGTCGAAATAGGGTCAACGGCGGTCAGCTGCCTGCGCGCTGCTGAGCTCACATTGCAGGGTGTGCGAGCAGGATGATGTACCGCCCGGGGTCGGGGGATGCCCACCTCTAGGTAGCCTCGGCGGTCGATGAGGTTCGTCACCTACTTGGTTCTCGTCCTGCGCCGCCTGTGGGCCAAGAGATGGCTGCTGGTCGGGTCGTTCCTCGGAGCGACGCTGGTTACTGCGCTGCTGGTGATCGTTCCCCTCTATGAGGCGTCGATAGCCGCGGTGGACCTGCGCTTCACCGTTCGCGGAGCACCACCCGTTCAGGTCGACATTTCGGCCACCAACACCGTCACCGACTACGAAGCCGCCGTTGCGTCCGATGTGGCAGAGATCGTCGACGCAGCCCGCGATGGAATCTCGCAGTGGTATCCCGATGCCGTCGAGCACACTCTGTCCAGGGAGTTGTACGTCATACCACTCGGTTTCCCCGACTGGAAGGCCCGCGCGGCGTCGTGGCGATCCGATCTGGAAGGGTGGGCGGCGGCGGTGGGCCCACTCGTCGACATGCCGTACCAAGATCTGGTCGCCGCCGAAGCGCTGCGGCGTGCTGTCAGAGACGGCGACCTGGACGAGGTGCAGGCGGAGGCACTGCGCGATGCCGGTGACTTGGTCCCCGAACTGGACTCTCCACCCTATCCGCAGCCGCCGCAGGAGCCGACCATAACCCGGATGTTCACGGCTCCCGGGCTACGCGATGCCGTCGAGGTGGTCGCCGGTGACTGGCCGGACGCTGCCGCCGGTGAACTCGAGGTGGCCATCGGCGAGGACCTGGCACGTTTGACCGGGCTGGCGCCCGGGGATGAGGTCGTGTTTCGCCCGTTCATCAGCCTGTCGGAGAATTTCGAAGTTGTGCGGGTGTCGGCGATCGTGGCTCCCAGAGAGCCCGGCGATGTCATGTGGCGCTCCGCGGTTCCGGCGTCGTTGGCGTTCGTTGACAAGGCGACGTTCGGACTGTGGACCGGGCCGCTCACCCGGGAGGCATCTGGGGATCCGTGGCTGCGGACCCTCAAAGGCTTCCCCACCCTTTCCGCCAGCCAGTTCTGGTATCTGGCACTCGATAGGGATTCGGTGACGCTGCAGAGACTGGACGATCTGTCGAAGTCGGTGGAGGGCTTCCGTGGCGCCGTCGGTCGTGACAATGTCGTCGTAACCAGCGGCCTCCCGGTCTTGGTCGGCGATTTCGACGTTCGTAAGACGGTATTCGGAGGGCCCATATTGGCGATGCTGGCTTTGGTCGTCGCCGGAGCCCTCTACTTCCTCGTCTACACGGCGGGACTCACCGTGGAGAGAGAGGGCCCCGAATTGGCGCTGCTTCGTACGCGGGGTGCATCGGGATGGCAGACAGCCGGTATACACATCACCCAATCGGCGTTTATTGCGGTGGCCGCCGCGGTGGTGGCTCCCACTGTGGCTCGCCTGCTGGTCAGTGCAACCGGCCGGGTTCCTCCAATGTCGGACCTCACCGGTGGTGACGCTCTGACCGTCGTCGGAGGTCGGTCACTGCTTCCATTCATGGCAGTCGGCACCGGCCTTGCTTTCGTCTCCATGGGCCTGGCCATCGTCCCGTTCATCCGCAAGTCGATACTCGAGCTGAGGGCCCTATCCGCCAGGCCGGGTCGGCTCTCGATATGGCAGCGGTACTACGTCGACATCTTTCTCATAATCCTCGCCGGGATCTTGCTGTTCGAGTTGCGGCAGCGAGGGCTTGTCGATGTATCGACAGAGCCGGGTCTCGACCCATTCTCGATCGCCTCACCGGCACTTTTCCTCTTCGCAGGAGCGCTCGCGCTGTTGCGGTTGTTGCCCTTCCTTCTGCGTGCTCTCGGCTGGCTGATGACACGCATGCGGGGGATGACTGCGGCCCTGCCGGGGTGGCACCTCGGTCGCAACCCCGTCCCCTACGGCCGGCTGGCATTGCTCATCTTCCTCACCACCGGGTTCGGTGCCTTTGCCCTCACCTATGCCAAGACCCTCGACGACTCCTACGAGGACCGTGCCGAATTCGCCACCGGCGCCGACGCAAGGGTGGTGGCCGAAGGCGTCGGCCTGGTCACGCCTCCTTCGGGGTCGACAGCGGCGTCGGTCTACCGGTCGCAGGGAACAGCACGTCAGGTGTCGCGATCGGCCGAGCTCATCGCCGTGGAGACGGCAGACTTCATCGACGTGGTCAACTGGCGGTCCGACTTTGGTGACAGCCCTTCTCAGGTCTTTGCGCCACTGCTCGCCGCGGATCGGGCTCCGCTGGGAGTGACACTTCCCCCCAATGCCAGCGCCCTGTACATCGGCGGGATCGAAGTGCCCGAATCGTGGGCCGCGCAGGTGCTCACGGAAGGCACCGAACCCCCGCTGCACGCTGTCGTTCGAATCAGAGACGGCAACCGCAGACTGTGGATCTTCCCCGCCGAAGAGCCATTCACCGACACGGGATGGCGCAAGGTACGCATCCCGCTCGATCCGGCCAAGGCACGTAACAGCGCACAGACGGTGATGCAGGCTCCGCTCACCTTGCAGGCGGTCTGGGTGGAACGGGAGGTCTCTGCGGGGGAACCGATCCTCATCGGCAATGAACTGCTCGTCGGCGACATCACCGCGGGAACTCCCGGCGGCGAGGTCGACCTGACTGCTGGTGTGGTAGCGACGATGGAGGCGGCCGGTGGCCTCACCCTGTCAACCGCAGCACCGGATGATGCCGCCCGGGCCTTCTACTCGCAGGTCCCCGCCGGTGAGGAACCTCCCGACGCGGCCGCTCTTGCAGCCGATCCACGGGTTGCCCCCAGCGCGGTGATCCGCTGGAGCGTGCCGTCACGCAACAGGGCGGGGACGGTGCCCCACCTGGCGACCCAGCCCGAAGACATGGCAGTTCTTCTCGACGCGACCGCAGCTCGCGCTGCCGGCCTCGGAGTGGGGGAGTCGTCCACCTTCGGTGTGGACGGCGTGATGATTCCCGGCACCGTCGTCGGGATCATCGGTGACCTGCCTACTGCGTCCAGCCGGATCACCAGCGGCAAGATGGTCGTCGACCTCGATGTGCTGCTGCAATGGCTCGACGGCACACCCTCGTGGAGCCTCACCGGCAACATCGCTCGCGTCACCCAGCCCGGCGAGTTGTGGCTGCGCACCGCCGACCCCGACGGAGCAGTTCTCCAGGTGCGGTCGCAGCTGGGTGTCGACGACGAGGATGTCGAAGCCTTCACCATCGCCGGGGCAACCTCGTCGTTCAGCTCGCGACCGGTGCAGATCGGTCTGGTGTCGATCCTCTTCGTGGGCGCCGCCACCGGGGTGCTGCTCGCTCTCGCCGGGGTCACCGGATACGTCTTGGTTGCGGTGCGGAGACGTACCAGGGAGATGGGGGTGCTGCGTGCACTCGGCCTGCGGCGTGCCCGGGTGGCAGCAACCTTCGCCGTGGAGCAGTTGGTAGTCCTTGTCCTCGGTGCCCTCATCGGGGTCGTCGGCGGCGTCGGCCTGATGCGGCTGATGATTCCCTTTCTGCAGCTGGGCGAGGAAGCGGAAGAGCTCGTTCCTTCTGTCCTGTTGCGAATCGACCTCGGGGTGCTGGGGGCATACCTGGCGGCGGTGGCCGTCCTGATGGTCGTCTCGGTGCTGTGGTCGACTCGGACGGTGTCCGCCCGTGATCTTTCCTCCGTCCTGCGGCAAGGGGATCGCTGATGTCTGTCATCGTACGGTGCGACAACCTGATCAAGATTCACCGCCAGGGGAACCTGGAGGTCGTGGCGCTGCAGGGCCTTGACTTCGAGATGCAGGCCGGTGAGTTCGTCGCCATGGTGGGACGATCCGGCGCCGGCAAGTCGACGCTGATGACCATCCTCGGTGGCATGGATTCGCCCTCGGCCGGAAGGGCGATGGTCGCCGGCGCCGATCTCAGCTCTCTAAGCCCCCGCCGCATGGTGCGGCACTACAGACGCAACGTCGGCTTCATGTGGCAGGACTTCACCCGCAACCTGATTCCCTATCTGCGGGCACATCGCAACGTGGAGCTCCCGATGCTACTGGCCGGCGTGTCCTCGAAGCTGAGGCGAAAGCGGGTGAGGGCCCTCATGGAGGCGACCGGACTGTCTACGAAGGTCTATGCCCACGTCGACCGGCTGTCGGGAGGCGAGCAGCAGAGGCTGGCGCTGTGCGTTGGACTCGCCTTGGGCCCCAGCCTGCTGCTGGCCGACGAACCCACCGGAGAGCTGGACACCGAAACCTCCCTCGCCGTCTACGAGCTGTTGCGGACGTTGTGTCACGACGGGGGACTCAGCGTGCTCGTCGTCACTCACGACGTGGCCCTGGCGACGGGAGCCGACCGGGTGGTGCGCCTCGAAGATGGGCGCATTCTGACGGAACGTCACCGCCACGGCCTCGACATGCTGACCGTCGATCAGCGGGGGCGCGTTCAGCTGCCGCGGGAGATGCTGAAGGCGGCCGGTATGACGGATCGGGTGGCGGCCGAGGTCACCGAGGAAGGAATCCTGCTGCGAAGGAATCAATATGGTCCTTGAGCTGCGCGACGTGACGAAGCGCTACGGCCGCGGTGCGGTCGGTGCGGTGGGGGCCGACCTCGCGGTCGTTCCCGGTGAACTGGTGGCACTCTTCGGGCCCTCCGGGTCGGGGAAGACGACGCTGATGCACCTGATGGGGATGTTGCTGCGGCCCGATTCTGGTGAGGTTCATCTCGACGGCCGCAGAGTGGATCGGCTGGACGAAGCGGAAGCTGCGCGCGTTAGGCGCAGGGAGTTGGGTTTTGTCTTCCAGTCGTTCGGGCTGATGCCATTGCTGTCGGCAGAAGAGAACGTCGAGGTGTCATTGCGCCTCCTCGGTGTGGGCGGGAGACAGGCACGCCTCCGGGTACGGGCCGCTTTGGAGACCGTTGGCTTGGAAGAACGGCTGCGACACCGGCCCAACGAGCTTTCGGGTGGTGAGCAGCAGCGGGTTGCCCTGGCCCGTGCCCTGGTCCACCACCCCGGATATATCCTGGCCGACGAGCCGACCGGTGAGCTGGACACCGAAACGGGGACGGCAGTTCTTGGTCTGCTGAAGAACGTCGCCTCTGAGGGAACCGCGGTCGTGGTGGCATCGCACGATCCAAACGCCCTCGATGTCGCCGATCGCGCCCTATTCGTCCGTGACGGCAGGCTGCACACACCTCGGCGGGAGGAGTTGGCGTTGTGGCTGGAGGAGGGCGGGGGTCGTATCGGCGCAGAGTCCGCTGGCGGCAACGTCGGCTAGGCGAAATCTTCGTAGATCCGGCTGGGTGTGGGACCTCGCTGACCCTGATACTTGGAGCTGGTTGTCTCCGACCCGTACGGGTGCTCGGCAGGTGTCGTCAGCTCGTAGAAGCTGATCTGGCCGATCATCATTCCCGGGTAGATGGCAATCGGCAGGCCGGCGACGTTGGACAGCTCCAGGGTCAGATAGCCGTCGAATCCCGGGTCTACGAAACCGGCAGTGGAGTGGATGAGCAGACCCAGCCGACCCAGGGAGGATTTGCCTTCGAGCCGGGCGACCACATCATCGGCGAGCCGCACTCTCTCCACTGTCGACCCAAGAACGAACTCGCCTGGATGCAGCACGAAGGGTTCCTCATTGGTCGCCTTCACCTCTGCCGTCAGGTCCTCCTGCGGTTCTTTGGGATCGATGTGGTGATAACGATGGTTTTGGAAGACCCGAAACACGTTGTCGATCCCCAGATCGACGCTCGAGGGCTGAACGTGGGCGGGGTCGAAAGGGTCGATGACGATGCGGCCTGATGCGATGGCATCCCGGATGGTGCGGTCGGAGAGAATCATTGCAAACCACCAACTATGAGGCAGTCGAGGCGCCTCCGGGGGACTGGCCTTCCCGGCGGCCAAACCGACAGGGGCCGCCGAGCCCGAACGTAGAGAGCGGATGAGGGGAATCGAACCCCCGTTACAAGCTTGGGAAGCTCGTGTTCTGCCATTGAACTACATCCGCGAGAAGGCGGGATTGTATCGACTTGGACGGCCATACAGCTACGTGACCAGGCTGGCGATGCCCCACCCGGCGATCAACAGGCCGACGAGTAGGAGGAAGACTGCGCGGCCCTTACGCAGCTGACCTTGTGCCTTTTGGGGTCGCCGACCTCTCCGTTCCTGGTAGAGGGCGAAAGCGTTGCCCGCCACCAGGGCGGCTCCCACAGCAACGGTGAGCTGGGCCAGCAGCGCATTGATGTCGAGGATGTCCATGCGATGATGAATACGCTAACGGCGTGCACACCGTCGAGGTTCTCACCGTGTTTCAGCGCAACGGTGCCGGCGGCAATCCGCTTGGGTTTGTTGCCGACTCCTCGGGTCTGGCGGGGGCCGGTATGCAGGAGATTGCCACCCATCTGGGATTCTCCGAAACGGTGTTCCTCGGTGGAGATACGTCCCGACCCCAGGTGCGGATTTTCACTCCTGCCACCGAATTGCCGTTTGCCGGCCATCCTCTGGTGGGCACGGTTTGGGCGTTGCACCGGATGGGATCGCTGCCGGCGACTGTCAGATGTGGTATCGGTGAGGTCGAGGTTGTGGCCGGACCGGACCTTTGCGGTTTCAGGATTGGCTGGGAGGCGCTCGGCACGGTGCGTGGCGCCGACGCCACCGCGGCGACGACCTTCGGACTGGCAAAGGCGCCCGCCTGGTGGGTACAACGTCCCGGCAATGTCCTCGTGGTGCTGGCCACGGATCACCATGCTCTCGATGCCGCTCCCAGCCCTGCCGTGATGGCAACCACCACAGCTGATGGCTTGTATCACGTGTATGAGAACAGTGGCCATGCGACGGCGCGCTTCTACGCTCCCCGGCTCGGGGTGCCGGAGGATCCTGCCACCGGCTCGGCTGCTGCCGCATTGGCGAACGTGCACCGTCATATGGGCCGTACCTCCGGGCGTCTCACTATCGACCAGGGTGACTATGTGGATGCACCGTCGCGTATCGTTATCACCTGGACAGACGAGGGTGTGACGGTGGCGGGGGCGGTCGCCCTAACCTCGGTCGTCGAGGTCGACGTTTAAGCGCGCAGATCCCGACGGCGGAAAAGGGGGAGCGCCACCGCCAGGGCGGCGAGTGCAAGGGCTGCGAGGACGGCAGCGTCACCTGCCACCGCCCCGCCTCGCAGCGGGTCGTGCTCCTGGTAGTAGTAGAACGGCGACAGGCGCCGCAGCCAGGCCAGATCGTGGACAAGGCTCGCCAGGCCGTTGACGAGGTAGCCGGCGGCGGCGACGAGCGCCGCCACCGCCACGGCTGCACCGCGCCGCAACCCGGCGCTACCGGCAGCCATGGCGATGAAGCCGTGTGCGACGGCAAGCAGATACGCGAGCAGCGTGACCGCGAGGACTCCCCGTACGTTGACCGTGACACCAAACGCCGGACCAACCGTGAGGATGGTTACCGCAACCCCGAGCAAGGGAACGGCCACCAGACAGGTGAGGGCGGCGGCCTTCTCCATCAATACCCGGGTGCGCGTTATGGGGTTGCCCAGCAGCATGACGAGTGTGCCTTGGTCCTCCTCACCTGCAATGGCCCTTGCTCCGAAGCCGATGCCCAGCATCAGCATGAAGAGCGGTACGTACACCGCGTACAGCTGGGCGCTGAGATACCCGGCCCCGCTGAGGTAGTCCGTAGCGTCGATACCCAACATGGCGAGGAGAGCTTCTGGATAGCTCTCTACTAGATCTATGAACCCGGAGTTGTCGCGGATCGTTGGGTAAATGGCCAGCACCATGAGAGCGGCGGCAATGAGGCCGAACGTCCAGCCGGCCATCCCGCGGAGCCGCCCTCTCACTGTGTGGAGCAGCACCGCCCCGTTCATTATGCGAAGTCCTGATACAGATGCAGGAACACGTCTTCGAGGTCGGGATCGCGACTGACCACGTCGATGACAAAGTGCGGGGCCGCGGCCTTGATGACCTTGTCCACCTCCCCTTCGAATTCGATGATCATCGATGTGTCGTGGGCGGTGACACTGCGCACCGCCGGTAGACGCTCGAATTCGGCCGCGGACACCGGTGCGGCGAAGTGAAACTCGAGGCGGCGCAGAGCCCTAGCCTTGAGGTTGGCGACCTCGTCGACGACGATCAGCCGCCCGCGACGGATCACACCCACCCTATCGGCGATCCTCTCCACCTCGGGAAGGATGTGCGACGACAGGAAGACGGTGACCCCCACTGCCCTGGCCTCGTCGACCATGCGATAGAACTCGTGTTGGAGCAGAGGGTCGAGGCCCGTCGTCGGCTCGTCGAGAATGAGCAACTCGGGCCGGTGCATCCAGGCGAGGAGCAGAGCCACCTTCTGGCGATTGCCCGATGAATAGTCCTCCACCCGCCGCGTCGGATCGAGGTCGAGACGTTCCAGCAATGTGGCCACGTACGCCTCATCGACGCCTCCCCGTATTCGGGAGAAATACTCAATCGTCTCCGTTCCTGTGAGATGTCCGTACAAGGCAGTGTCACCCGGCACGTATCCGGTGTTCCGCCGGGGCCCGATGGCCTCGGGTCCGGGTTCCGTGCCGAGGACGAGGGCGCTTCCCGAAGTGGGTACCAGCGATCCCATAAGCAGTCGGATAGTCGTCGTCTTGCCGGCGCCGTTGGGGCCGAGGAATCCAAACACCTCTCCGCGGTGCACCTCCAGGGAGAGGTCGAGGATCCCGGGAGCCTTCCCGTACCACTTCGTCAGGCCCTTGGTAATGATCGCCATGAGTGCAGCATCCACGATACGAGGGGCGTGTACGACCCCACAATCGACCACTGCGAAAGCCGCCTATGCCGCCGTTAGACAGCATTCGTAGACTCGCTGCCGTCATGGCAAGAACCGAATCCCGCGTCCTGGTGTTGCTTGCCCTGACCGCCAATGTGGGGATCGCGGTGATGAAGTTCATCGCCGCTGCCATCGGTGGCAGCTCCGCCATGCTGGCGGAGGCCTTCCACTCTGTGGCAGACAGCGGCAACCAGCTCTTTCTGCTGCGCGGTTCCACCGTGTCACGGTACGAAGCTTCACCAAGACATCCCTACGGGCGCGGCAAGGAGGTGTTCTTCTGGAGCTTCATGGTGGCGGTGTTCCTCTTCGTGGGAGGCGCCGTGCTGTCGGTCCAGCAGGGATTGGACAAGCTGCGGCATCCCGCGGAGCCTGAAGGACTGCTGTTGAGCACGATCGTCCTCGCGCTGGCTGCCGGCTTCGAGCTGGGGGTGGCATTCCGCCCGGCGGTTGCCGAGTTCAATCGGCGTCGCCGAGGCCGGACGATCCGCGCCGCGGTGCGTGAGTCCAAGGATCCCACCCTGCTGGTAGTGCTCTTCGAAGATTCGGCGGCGGTCGTCGGGTTGGGAATCGCCGGCGCGGGCCTCTGGCTGGCTCACGCCACCGGTAACTCGGCGTGGGATGGAGCCGCTTCCATCGTGATCGGCATGGTTCTGGCTGTCACCGCCTGGACTCTGGCGCTGGAGACCAAGAGCCTGCTGGTGGGTGAATCCGCATCTCGTGAAGACCGCTCGGCGATCAGGGCAGCGGTACTGGCGGACGTCGAGGTGGAATCGATCGGGAAGCTTCTCACCATGCAGCTGGGACCGGACGAGGTGCTGGTCAACCTGGAAGTGGAGTTCGACGACGGGCTTTCAGCAGACACGGTGGAGATGGCCATAGACCGCATCGAGGCCGCCGTGAAGATAGCTGTGCCGACGGCAGGGCCGATATTCATCGAACCGGAGACCCGCCGGTGAGCCGTGCCTCAGCTCCGGCGTCGACGGCCAACCTTGGTCCGGGCTTCGACTGTTTGGCGCTGGCCTTGGAGGTGCGCTGCGCGGTGACCGCGGATCCAAGCGCCGAGTGGTCGGTGGAGTCGACTGGCGGCGTCGCCGACGATGCTGACGTTGAGTTCGTGCGCACGGCCGCTGAGCTCCTTGGACCCTGCCCTGCACTCTCCATCATCGTCGACAGCGACATACCCCGTGCCCGCGGGCTCGGATCGTCTGCAGCGGTCGCGGCCGCTGCAGCTGCCGCCGCCGCCAGGGCGGTCGGTAGGCGGGTAGACCGACACGTCCTGTTCGACGCCGTCGCCGGGTTGGAGGGACACTCTGAGCAGGCCGCCGCCGCCGTTTTCGGTGGTGCGGTTGCAGTGGCAGGGCACAAGGTGTTGCAGTTGGAAATGGCGCCCCAGGTGGAAGTGCTGGTCGCGGTTCCCGACGAGGAGTTGTCGACACCGCGAGCGCGACGAGCCCTTCCCAAGTCGGTCAATCACACCGCGGCGGCCCGCAATCTGGCACGGACCGTCTTCCTCGTCGAGGGTTTGCGGCGAGGGGACCGTTCGTTGCTGGCTGAGGCTGCGGGGGACGAACTGCACGAGCCGTTTCGGGTGGGTCTGGCTCCGGTGACCGCGGAACTGTTGCAGTTAGCGCGCGCCGCAGGCGCATGGCACGCTGCGTTGAGTGGTTCGGGGTCGGCGGTGGTTGCATTCACCGGACCGGCGGGAGCGGCCCCCGCCCCGGCACCGTCGGGGGGGGGGGCGCGCGCCGCTCGCTCCGCGTG
>CAZIEQ010000032.1:0-14341 GCA_964538725.1 uncultured Acidimicrobiia bacterium
CACCGGCGGGGCAGCCGACACCCCCGCGGGAGGGCACGCGTAGCCGGCCAGCCCTCGCCCGGGATCCCTCTGGTGAAGTCCGGCAGCTGAAGCCGGATAGCCTTCAGCCCGTGTATCCCCACGATCCCGATGTGCTGGTCGTCGGCGGCGGTCCCGGAGGTGCCGCCGCCGGTTACTGGCTGGCACGGGTAGGCCACAGCGTGGTCGTCGTGGAGAAGAAGGAGTTCCCCCGGCCGAAAACGTGCGGTGACGCCCTCACGCCCCGTGCAGTCCTCCAGCTCCAGGACATGGGCTTCGATTTCAGCGCGCCCCGAGTGCACAGGGTCGACGGTCTGCGTGCCTACGCCGGTGACGCCACCATCGAGTTGCCGTGGCCGCAACACTCCCGTTTCCCGGCATGGGGGGCGGTCATCCGCCGCGCCGATCTGGACGGTCAGGTGGCGGCGATGGTGGAGGAGCAGGGGGGAGTGCTTCTGCAGGGAACCGAGGCGTCGGCCGTTGTCGACGACGGCAGGCTCGCCGCCGTCGAGCTTCGACATGACGGTGAAATCTCCGTCGTGACACCACGGTACGTGGTGGTCGCCGACGGGGCGCTGTCCCGCTTCGGGCGAGCACTGGGAACTCACCGTGACCGCCGCCGCCCTTTCGGTCTCGGCGTTCGTGGCTATTACGCATCGCCCGCATCCACCGACGCCTTCCTGGAAAGCCATCTCGACGTCCGCGATGGTGACGGACGTTCCATAGCCGGTTACGGGTGGGCGTTCCCCCTCGGAGACGGCACCGTGAACGTGGGTGTCGGCGTGCTGTCAACGTTTCGCGGTTGGAAAGAAGTCAACACCTCCCATCTCCTCCACCGGTTGGTGGCGCAACTTCCCGGGCATTGGGACATCGACTCCGATGCTGCCAGGGGCCGGCCCACCGGAGGAAGGCTTCCTATGGCTCTGAGCGTCGGACCGGCGTGGGGCCCCAACTGGCTGCTGGTCGGGGACGCCGCCGGAGCGGTCAACCCCTTCAACGGCGAAGGCATCGACTACGCCTACGAGACGGGGCGCATGGCTGCCGGGTTCATCTCGGCGGCCATCGGTGGCGACCCGGCCGCACTCAGCGGCTATCCGATCGCGCTGGCCGACAGGTACGGGCCCTACTTGCGTGTGGCGCGTGCCTTCGCGCGGGCGATCGGCCATCCCAAGCTGATGCGGGCCCTGGTCCGCACCGGCATGCGATCACGTTCGGTGATGGAATGGGCGTTGAAAGTGATGGCCAACCTGCTCGACGGGGACGAGGCAGGGATGGCCGAGAGGGTCTATGGAGCGATCGAGCGGATCGTGGCCATGGGCCCGGACCCGTGATCGTTCGCGACCAACCGGCCGATACTCAGGCAAAGCCGACGGAGCTGCGGCTCTCCCATCCGCCCAGCAGGTGAAAATGTAGGTGAAACACCGTCTGACCGGCGGCCGGGCCGACATTCGTCACCAGCCGCCAGCCTTCCTGCAGCCCCTCTTCGGCGGCGATGCGCGCCGCCAGGCCGAGGATTTCGGCGAGCAACGGTCCCTCGGCGCTCCCGACCTCGGCGGCGGACGGCGCTGCATGCTGCTTGGGAATCAGCAGCACATGAGTCGGTGCAACGGGGTTGATGTCACGAAAAGCGAGCACGTTGTCCGTCTCGCCGACGGTCGTGGCCGGCAGCTCACCGGCGGCGATCCTGCAGAACACACAGGTCATATCACCTTCGCCTCCCGAGGTGCAGCCTATCCGCAGCGTCGGCGAAACGGCCTGCGGACAGTCTGCCTATCCTCGGTCCCGCTCATGGCCCTACTCGACTATCTGCCCGTCGTCATCATGTTCGGCCTGGGCGCAGGTTTCGTCGCCGTATCGCTGCTGCTCAGCTACTGGCTGTCCCCCAAGCACCCCACTCCCGAGAAGCTTGCGCCGTACGAATGCGGCATCGTTCCCATCCAGGAGCCGGTGCAGCGCTTTCCGGTCAAGTTCTACATGGTGGCGATGCTCTTCGTCGTCTTCGACATCGAGATCGTCTTCCTCTTTGCTTGGGCGGTCAGGTTCGAAGAACTCGGTTGGCCCGGCATCGCGGCTGTGGGCATCTTCACCGCTCTGCTCGTGGAGACGCTCCTATACGTGTGGAAGCGAGGCGCGCTCGACTGGAACGTGGCTCACCGTCGGAGGTACCGGCGCCTGGTGGCTGCGGAAGCGGTTTCCGAGGAGGCCGCCTGATGGCCAGGGCGGCCGGCCCAGCAAACATCCTCACGACGACGCTCGACAAGGCGGTCGCCTGGGCCCGTACCCGGTCCATGTGGCCGGCCGTTTTTGGCCTGGCGTGCTGCGCCATCGAGATGATGGGTGCCGGTGCTGCCCACAATGACCTCGCCCGCTTCGGCATGGAGGTGTTCAGAGCGTCTCCCCGGCAGGCGGACCTGATGATCGTCGCCGGCCGCGTCTCGCAGAAGATGGCACCCGTGTTGCGCCAGGTCTACGACCAGATGGCAGACCCGAAGTGGGTCATCTCGATGGGGGCGTGTGCATCCAGCGGTGGCATGTTCAACAATTACGCTCTCGTCCAGGGTGTCGATGAGGTGGTACCCGTCGACGTGTACGTGCCGGGATGCCCGCCGGGCCCCCAGTCCCTGATCCACGGCATTCTCACCCTGCATGAGCAGATTCGCAGCCAAGAGGTCGCAGTGTGATGGATCTGCTCGCCGACGTACCCGGGGCCGAGATCGTCGCCGGCTCGGGACAGAACGTGGCCCGTGTTCCCGCGGAGCAGCTGAAGGCAGCGGCAGCCGCCGCTCAGCAGGCCGGCTACGAGATGTGTGTAGATGTGACCGCCGTGGACTACCTCGCCCGAGAACCGCGCTTCGACGTGGTCGTCAACCTTCTCTCACACCAGCATCGCCGCCGGCTGCGGCTCATCGCCGGGGTCGCTGCCGACATCTGCGCGCTCCCTTCGATCACCAGCGTGTACCCGGGGGCCAACTTCTACGAACGCGAAGTGTTTGACATGTTCGGCATCGATTTCCGCGGCCACCCGGACCTCACCCGGATACTCCTCCCCGACGAGTGGGAAGGCCATCCGTTGCGGAAGGACTATCCGATTGGGTCGGTACCGGTGCGATTCAAATCGACCGCGGAGCGCCCCTGATGTCCAACACACCGGACCTGGTGGGGGGCAGCACCGAAGCCCCGACCGTCGACAGGGTTGCCGATCCGGCCGATACTTCCGATGTCGGCGCCACCAGAAGGCGGCGCCACGAGATCTGGTTCAGCGGCACCGAGGAACCAGACTGGGTGAGCCGGGCCACATCCGAAGGCGCTCAGGAGATGGTCGCCGACGAGCCCGACGATGTGATTCGTGAACAGCGCGGGGCGACCGTCGTGGACGACTATGTGGCTTCGGCCACAGCGACCGACCAGGAAACCCAGATAATCAACATGGGTCCGCAACATCCGGCCACCCACGGGGTGCTGCGGCTGCAGCTCGAGCTGGAGGGTGAGACGGTGCGGAGGGCCAAGCCGATCATCGGCTACCTGCACACCGGGATGGAGAAGACGGGAGAGACCCTCACCTTCATGCAGGGGCCGACGAATGTGACCCGCATGGACTACCTGTCGCCGTTCTTCAACGAGTTGGCCTTCTCCCTGGCGACCGAGGCGCTCCTCGGCGTGGAGGTACCGCCGCGAGCCCGGGCCATCCGCATCCTGATGACCGAACTCAACCGGATATCCAGTCATCTCCTGTGGCTGGCCACACAGGGCCTCGACATCGGGGCGGTGTCGATGATGCTGTACGGATGGCGGGAGCGCGAATTGCTGCTCGACTTCTTCGAGAAGACCACAGGCCTGCGCATGAACCACAACTACATCCGGCCCGGCGGAGTGGCTGCCGAATTGCCCGACGGATGGCAGGACGACGTCGCCACCATCTTGAGATCGATACCGCCGGCACTGGCCGAATACGAGGAGCTGCTGAGCGCCAACCCGATCTTCCTGGACCGGACCCAGGGAGTCGGGGTCATCACCGCGGAGGAATGTCTGGCGCTGGGTGTTACCGGCCCCATCGCACGGGCGGCGGGCGTCGAATGGGACCTGCGGCGGGCGTTTCCGTACAGCGGTGTAGAGCAGTACGACTTCGAAGTGCCGCTGGGCCAACATGGCGACGTCCACGACCGCTACGCGGTGCGGCTCGACGAGATGAGGCAGTCGCTCCGCATCGTTGCCCAGGTGGCCGAGTCGATGCCCGCAGGCGACTTTCGCTCCGACGACCGCAAGGTGACCCCGCCGCCGCGGGCTCGCATCGACCAGTCGATGGAAGCACTGATTCATCATTTCAAGTTGTTCACCGCGGGCTTTCGCGTTCCCGCCGGTGAGGTGTACACCGCAGTGGAGTCTCCTCGCGGTGAATTGGGCGTCTATCTGGTTTCATCCGGCGGTACTCATCCGTGGCGGGTGCACGTGCGGGGGCCTTCGTTCGCCAACGTGCAGGCATTGCCGGTGATGCTTGCCGACACTCTCGTTGCCGACCTGGTGGCGACATTGGCCTCGGTGGACCCGGTGCTCGGGGACGTGGACAGGTGACCTGGACCGGCGGCCGTGCCGATCGAGCTCGCGCCCTTGTGGAGAGATACCCGGACCGAAGATCCGCGGTGATGCCTCTGCTGTATCTGGCCTCGCTGGAGTACGGATATGTGACCGACGAGGCGGTACGCGACGTCGCCGAGATGACGGGGCAGACTGCCGCTCAGGTCGAGGCCGTCGCCAGCTTCTACACCATGTACAAGCGGCATCCGGTCGGCCGGTATCTGGTTTCGGTGTGCACGTCGATCAGCTGTTACCTCCTCGACGCCGACGACGTGCTGCAGGCGGTCGAGGAATCGACTGGGACGAGAGACGGCGACACCGCCGCCGATGGTTTGTTCACCGTGGAACACGTCGAATGCCTCGGCGCCTGTGGCGGTGCTCCCGCGGTGCAGGTCAACTACGAGCTCGTCGAAGGGGTCGTTCCCGACAAGGCAGGTGCCATGTGCCGCTGGCTGCGGGAGACGAGGCCCGAACTGGTGCTCGGCGGCGAACTGCAGGAGCGTTTTGGCGGCCGCAGGTCTTTTCCCTGGGGTCCCCTGGAGCCGTCGGGTGCGGTTGCTCCGCTACCGGCCTTCGCCCCGTACGGCACCGCGGGGGGACCGGAATGAAGATCCTCACGTCGGCGATGGATGCCCACCCCGCCGACTCCCACGAACTGGGCCGCTACGAAGAATCGGGCGGCTACCAAGCGCTTCGCAAAGCTCTCGGCACCATGACTCCCGAAGACGTCGCCGCCGAGGTGAAGGCATCCAACATTCGCGGCCGGGGGGGAGCCAACTTCCCTGCCGGAGTGAAGTGGGGGTTCCTTGCCGAAGTCTTTCCCCGATACCTGGTCGTGAATGGCGACGAGTCCGAGCCGGGCACCTTCAAGGATCGTCAACTTCTGGAACGTGCCCCCCACCAGCTCGTCGAAGGCATCCTTCTTGCCTCTTACGCTCTCGGCGTCAGGAACACGTTCGTCTACATCCGAGGTGAATACCCCAAACCGGCGCGACGCCTGCAGCGTGCCCTCGACCAGGCCCGGGCAGCCGGATATCTGGGGAGCAACATCCTCGGGTCGGGCTTCGATCTCGAGGTGACGGTGCATCTCGGAGCGGGTGCCTACATCTGCGGCGAGGAGACCGCACTCCTCAACAGCATTGAAGGCAAGCGTGGGGAGCCGCGCATCAAACCTCCCTTTCCGGCGGTGGCCGGGCTGTACGGCAAACCGACCATCGTAAACAACGTGGAGACGGTTTCTGCACTGCCGTGGATCGTGGCGAACGGTGGCGCGGCGTACGCCGCCATCGGCCCTCCCACTTCTGCGGGGACGCGGATGTTCTCGCTGTCCGGCCATGTGAACCGGCCCGGGAATTACGAGGTCGTCATGGGGATGACATGGCGGGAAATGATCTATGAGCTTGGAGGAGGAATCCGGTCCGATCGGGCACTGAAGGCCTGGATTCCGGGGGGGGCGTCCGCCCCGTGGTTCGTACCCGAACTGCACCTGGATACCCCGGTGACGATCGACGACGTCGGTAGCCACGGTTCCATGCTCGGCTCGGGTGCGGTGGTCGTCATGGACGAAACCACCAACGTGGTGGCTGCTGCCCACCGCATCGTCCGCTTCTTCGCGCACGAGTCGTGCGGACAGTGCACCCCATGCCGGGAGGGCACGACCTGGCTGGAGCGCATCCTGTGGAGGATCCTCAACGGGGCGGGACGACCCGCCGACGTGGATCTCCTTCTCGATATCGCCGACAATATCAGCCCCGGGCTGCGGTGGCCCCCTGCGATGACGACCATCTGCCCGCTGGGCCCGTCGGTCGTTTCTCCCATCACCTCGATCACCACCCACTTCCGCGACGAACTCGAGGCGATGGTCAGGAGGGGAGTCGCAGTTGGCTGAGAGATTCACGATCACCGTCGACGGACGAGCGGTGGAAGCGGACGCAGGGGATCTCCTCATCGCGTCGGCTCAAGCTGCCGGCGTGTACATACCTCGCTTCTGCTGGCATCCGAGGATGAAACCCGTTGGCATGTGCCGGATGTGCCTGGTCGAGGTCGAAGGTCCTCGCGGCACGATGCTCACCACCTCCTGTACCACCAAGGTTGCGGAGGACATGGTCGTGCACACTCAGTCGGAGACCGTAACGAAGGCCCAGGAGGGTGTGCTCGAGTTCCTTCTCATCAACCATCCTCTCGACTGCCCGGTGTGCGACCGCGGAGGGGAATGCCCCCTGCAGGACCAGGCATTGGCATACGGCCCCGGAGAGAGCCGATTCGTTGAGGAGAAGCGCCACTACCTCAAACCGGTCGAGATCAGCGACCTCGTCCTGCTCGACCGGGAACGGTGCATTCTGTGTGCCCGCTGCACCCGATTCAGCGAGGAAATATCGGGCGATCCTCTCATCGAATTCGCCGGCAGGGGGTCGGCGAGCAGGATCGTCACCTTCCCCGACGAGCCGTTTACCTCCTATTTCTCGGGGAACACGGTGCAGATTTGTCCTGTGGGAGCCCTCACAGCGGCCCCCTACCGCTTCCGGGCGCGTCCCTGGGACCTACAGGCCGTCGAGAGCACCTGCACCATGTGTGCTGTCGGGTGCCGGGCATCGGTGCAATCCACCGGGAACGAGGTCGTGCGGATCAACGGTGTCGACAGCGATGCCACCAACCATGGCTGGCTGTGTGATAAGGGACGCTTCGGATTCGAATACCTTGCAGCCCCGCAACGGATCCGCACGCCGTTGATGCGCAACGACGCCGGGGAGCTGGTCGCTGCCTCGTGGGCGGATGCGCTGACGCGCGTCGCCGAGAGGCTCCCAACCGACGGGACCGCAGCCGGACTCGGCGGGGCTCACGGCACCAACGAAGAGGCGTACGCCTTCGCCAAGTTCATGAGGACGGTGGCCCGCTCACCGCACATCGACGCCACCGTCGGCGATTCGTTGACGTCCCTTTTCACCGTGGGCGCGCAGCCACGGGCAACCTACGGGGATCTCGACCGCGCCGCCACCGTGCTGGTGTGGGGGCCCGACCTCAAAGAGGAACTCCCCGTCCTCTACCTGCGTGTGCGGCGTGCCGTCACCGAGATGGGAGCCGAGCTGGTCGTGGTCAGCCCCCGTCGTACCGGCCTCGACAAGGTTGCCACCCATGCCCTTCGCTACCGCCCAGGTGGTGCCATGGCGATGTTGCAGCGTCTCCGCTCGGGTGCAGCCGCGGCAGGCGCTTTCGCACAGGGTCCGGTGGTGGCGCTGATCGGCAGGACCGGACTCGGGGAGGAGCCGGCGGTGTCCGAGGCGGCCGCTTCCTGGGCCGTGGACCTTCCCGGTGCCCGCATCCTTCCGCTCGTCCGCCGTGCCAATACCGTCGGCGCCCTCGACATGGGGGTGGCACCCGACCTGCTCCCGGGAAGAGTCGCCGTCGGCGATACCGCTGCCGCCGCAGACCTGCGTGCGGTGTGGGGAGAATTCGCCGATGACAGGGGACACGGTGCCGGTGAGATACTGGAGGGGCTGGCCACCGGCGATATGGGGGCGCTCATCCTGGTGGGTGCCGACCCGGTGAGAGACCATCCCAATCCGGCAAAGGCCCGTCGGGCGATTGCCGCCGCCGGTTTCGTCGTCGCCTTCGACCTCTTCATCAGCGACTCGTCGGCGATGGCCGATGTGGTCCTTCCAGTTGCCGCCTTCGGGGAGTCCGAGGGGACGGTCACCAATCTCGAGGGCAGGGTACAGAAGGTGCATCGGGTCACCACGTCTCCCGGCGCGGCCCGCAGCACCTGGTCGGTGTTGGAAGACCTCTCCCGGCGTTTGGACTCCTCGATAGGAGCCACCTCGGCCGAGGTGCTGGCCAAGGAGATCGCAGCCGTGGCTCCCGCCTACTGCAATCTCACCTGGGATGCCCTCGAGTGGGGTGAAGGGCGCGAAGGCATCGTCGTTCCCACGCCGCAGGGATCCCAGCCGCTGGTATACGTACCCGGGCCGGACCCGGGTGACATCAGCACGGATGGCATGGCACTGCACCTGGCCCGGGTGCTCTACGACGACGGTGTGCTCGTCACCCACAGCCCGTCTCTCTCCCGACTGCGCCGGCAGCCCGCGGCCTACCTGCATCCCGACGACGCCGCCCGCATCGGTGTTACCGCCGGCACCGAGGTGCGTGTTGCCAACACCGCCGGATCGGTGAGGCTGCCGGTGGCGGTGGACGCCTCGCTGGCACCGGGCACCGTGTACGTCCCCTACAACCTCGATGCCACCGCCCACTTCGCGGCGTCACCGGTTGTTTCAGTGGAAGTGGCCGGTTGATGGATTTCATCGAGGCCGCCATCAAGGTCGTTGCCGCCTTTGCACTTCTCCTGGTCAACACGCTGCTGCTGGTATGGGCGGAGCGCAAGATCGTCGCCGACATGCAGAACCGGATCGGTCCCAACCGCGCGGGACCCTTCGGCGTGCTGCAGACCTTCGCAGACGGCATGAAGTTGTTTTTCAAAGAGCACGTGACCCCGCGTAAAGTCGAGTTGGGCATGTACTTGGCGGCACCGCTGGCAGCGGTGATTCCCGCCCTGCTCATCTTCACCGTGATTCCCATCGGGCGGCCGTTCCACCTCGGCAGCCGGCTCATCGAATTGCAGGGCACCGACCTCAACATCGGCCTGTTGTTCATCCTCGCCATGTCATCGGTTGCGGTGTATGCGGTGGTGATGGCCGGCTGGGCTTCAGGGTCGAAGTATCCGCTTCTCGGGGGGATCAGGGCCACCGCGCAGGCAATCTCCTATGAGGCCGCCATGGGACTCGCCCTGGTGCCGGTCGTCGTTTTCGCCGGGACGCTGTCGCTTTCGGGATTCGTCGCCCAGCAGGCGGGGGGATACGGGGCGTTTCTGCCGAGATGGAACCTGTTTCCCGTATTCCCGTCCTTTTTGTTGTTCTTCATCGCCGCCGTTGCTGAGACCAACCGGGCCCCCTTCGACCTGGTGGAGGCCGAATCGGAGATCGTTGGCGGCTACCACACCGAATACTCGGGAATCCGCTTCGCCATGTTCTTCCTCGCCGAGTACATCAACATGTTCAACATCGGTGCAATCGTCGCCACCCTTTTCCTCGGTGGATGGAACGGGCCCGTGTTCGCCGGCGTCCTCCCGGCGTTCCTCTCCGGGCTGATGCCGGTGGTGTGGTTCATGGCCAAAGCCTGGGCGATCCTGTTCGTATTCATCTGGATCCGGGCGTCTCTGCCGCGGATGCGTTACGACCAGTTGATGTCGTTCGGCTGGAAGCGCCTCATCCCGGCATCGTTGGTGTGGCTGGTGGCCTCCACCGTCGCCGTCGCCGTGAGGAGGTTCGGGCTTCCGTGGGCATAGAAGGGACGGTCTGATGGGCTGGTGGCGCGACTTCGGCGAGGCCTACGGGGGTTTCCGGGTCACCATGCGCCAGATCTTCCGCCGCCGGGTCACACGCAGCTACCCGGAAGAGAAGCGGGCAAAGCCGGAACGGTTCCACGGCAGGCATGTGCTCAACCGCCATCCCGACGGCATGGAGAAGTGCATCGGCTGTGAGCTGTGCGCCGGCGTGTGTCCTGCCCGTTGCATCTACGTACGCGGGGCGGACAACCCCGAGGATTCCCCAGTGAGCCCCGGGGAGCGGTACGGCTTCGTTTACGACATCAACATGCTGCGATGCATCTTCTGCGGGCTGTGTGTCGAAGCTTGCCCTACCGAGGCGATAACGATGACGCAGCTCTTCGAAATGTCGGTCGCAAACCGCGACGACGCCATCTACACCAAAGACGAACTGCTGGTAGCCCCCGACGGGACACCCAACCACATGTTTCCTGCCGGCCCCCTCATCGACCTCGATGAGCTTCGCAGTAGCGGCGGATGGATGCGGGCCACCGCCCCTTCGGGTCGCGTCGTCCACGAGGGCAAGGTGGCGTGGGGCGGGACACCCGCGGGCGAGACACCCCCCGAGGGGGGGCAAGCACCCCATGTGGCTGCAGGCGGGGTGGAGCCAGACGATGAGTGACGGCCCCATCGTCGTGTGGGCCCGGGCCGCCGGTGCCGTCGGGCATCCGCTTCCGGCCCGTCTGACATCCACAGGCAGCGCCATCGAGCCGGAAACCCGGGACCATCGACCGCCGCCACCAGTGCGAAAACGGACCACCGGCAGTGGTGAGGAGGCGCCGAATCGTGGTTGAAACCGTCACCTTCATCATCTTCGCCGTCGCCGCTGTCGGCGGAGCGCTGGTCATGGTGTGGGCCGCGAACCCGGTTCACAGCGCCATGGGCCTCATACTCGCAATGATCTCCATCGCCGTCTTCTACGTGCTCAATTCAGGGCATTTCATTGCCGCGGTGCAGGTCATCGTCTACGCCGGCGCGGTGATGACCCTGTTCCTATTCGTGATCATGCTGATCGGGGTGGATCGGGCTGAGGACCGCAGCGAAAGGCTGCCGGCACAACGCCAGATAGCCCTCGGCCTGTCTGCTCTGCTGGGCACCGGAATCCTCATCGCCGGTCGGGATGCCTGGGTCACCGGCCGCTTTCACGGCCCGGCACCCAACGGCACCGTCCAGGACATATCCGACGAGCTGTTCTCCCGGTGGCTGCTGCCCTTCGAGATCACCGCGCTGCTTCTCATCGTGGCGGCCACAGGGACGATCGCCCTCGCCTTTTTCCGCACGGAGGCTGAAGAGTGACAGTGACCCCGGGCTGGTACATGGCGCTGGCTGCAGTCCTGTTCGCCATCGGGGCGTCCGGCATGCTGGTGCGGCGTAATGCGCTCATCATGTTCATGTCGGTCGAGTTGATGCTCAACGCGGTGAATCTCAGTTTCGTGGCCGCCGGCCGCCGACTGGGGAACATCGACGGCCAGGTCGCGGTGCTGTTCGTGATGGTGGTGGCCGCCGCCGAGGTGGTCGTGGGGCTGGCGATCATCGTGGCGGTGTTCCATCGCCGCGCCACCGCTTCAGTGGACGATCTCAGCGGATTGGAGGGCTAGTGATGGCAGATCTCATCGGGCTCGCCATCGCGCTACCGCTCGCCGGGTCCGTGTTTCTGCTGTTCTTCGGCCGCCGGTTGGGGGAGCCGGCCGCCGGCATCGTGGCCACCGTCGCCGTTGGCGGAGCCTTCGCCGTCGCCGCCGCCGCCGGCATCGACTTCCTCAGGGGCGACGGCCATGCCGAAACCGTCCATGTCTTCGCTTGGCTGCCGGCCCTCGGCGTCGAGGTCGAACTGCTGTGGGATCCTCTGGCGGCCCTGATGACCACCGTCGTCACCGGAGTCGGTGCCCTCATCCACCTGTACTCGATCGGCTACATACGCGGCGATGACCGACAAGGTGTCTTCTTCACCTACCTCAACCTGTTCGTCGCCTCCATGCTGATACTCGTGCTCGGCGCCAACTTCGGTGTACTGTTCGTCGGTTGGGAGTTGGTGGGCCTCAGCTCCTATCTGCTCATCTCCTTCTGGTTTCCCAAGCCCGAAGCCGCTGCCGCCGGCAAGAAAGCCTTCATCGTCAACCGCATCGGCGACTTCGGTTTCCTCATCGGGCTCATGGTCATTTTCGGATCGTTCGGCACCCTGGCCTACGGGGATGTCTTCTCGGCGGCGTCGGGGACAATCGGCGAGGGCACCGCCACCGCCATCACACTGCTGCTCCTCGTCGGCGCAGCAGGCAAGTCGGCACAGCTGCCACTGCACGTGTGGCTGCCCGACGCCATGGAGGGCCCGACACCGGTGTCCGCCCTCATCCACGCGGCGACGATGGTGACCGCCGGGGTCTACATGGTGGCCCGGGCGGCACCCCTGTATGCGCTCGCCCCTGTTTCGGCTGCCGTGGTGGCAACACTGGGGGTGGTGACCGCCTTCTATGCGGCAACTATTGCCCTCGGCCAGCGCGACATAAAACGGGTGCTCGCTTATTCGACCATCAGCCAGCTTGGCTACATGTTCCTCGGTGTCGGCGTGGCCGCTTACACCGCCGGCGTGTTCCACCTGATGACCCACGCGTTCTTCAAGGCGCTGCTCTTCCTCGGTGCAGGCTCCGTCATCCACGGGCTTTCAGGGGAACAGGACATGCGCAAGATGGGTGGCCTGCGAAAGGTGATGCCGGTCACCTTCTGGACCATGGGAATCGCCTGGATCGCCATATCGGGGATCCCGCCATTGAGTGGCTTCTGGTCCAAAGACGAGATCCTGGCTGCCACCTTCGAGAAGGGCGGTGGATTCGTCGCTCTGTGGGCGGTAGGCCTGGTGACCGCCTTCCTCACCGCGTTCTACATGGCCCGCCTCATATATCTGACGTTCTTCGGTGAGCCGCGCTGGGAGGAAGGTGTGCATCCCCACGAATCTCCGGCTGTGATGACCGTGCCGCTGGTGGCGCTTGCGGTGCTGGCGGTGGGCGGTGGCCTGGTGAACACGCCGTGGCGGCTCGGCCTAGAGCATTTCCTCGATCCCTCCTTCGAGACGGTGGATCTGGCAACGGCTCCGAGCGGGGCAACACCGTGGGTGCTGGCCGTCGTGTCGGTGACGGCGGGACTGCTCGGTATCGCGGCCGCGGCGTCCCGCTACATCCGCCGTGCGCCGGCCGCTGAGGATTCCGCAGCATGGCGCCTGCTCCGGGAGGCCTACTACGTGGACGCCGGTTACGGGCGCCTCGTGGTCGCTCCGGGCAAGAACGGAGCCACCTGGCTGGCGACCACCTTCGACGAGAGGGTCGTCGATGGGGCAGTCAACGGTGTCGGTGCCGTGGTGAGGCGCGTCGGTGGCCTCATCCGTCCGCTGCAGAGCGGTTTCGTCCGCAACTACGGGGCGGTGGTGCTGGCCGGCACCGTCGGGCTGATGGCCTGGTTCTTGTCGCGGGGAGGCTTGTGATGGACATCCCCGCCCTCGCCGTCCTGATCCTGCTGCCTGCCGCCGGTGCCGGGGTCGTGCTGGCGGTTCCCCGCACCCGCACCAACTTGGTGCTGCCGGTCGCCGTCGTCGCCAGCCTGGTACCCCTCGTCTTTGCCGCCGGCATGCTGTTCCAATTCGAAACCGGCACCGCCGGCTTCCAATTCACCGAGCACGTCGTGTGGTATCAGCCGTGGGGTGTCGGCTGGAACGTCGGCGTCGACGGCATCAGCATCCTGCTGGTCGTCCTGACGACGTTCCTCATGCCGATCGCGCTTGTCGCCTCCGCCAAGGTGGAGAAGCAGATTCGCTGGTACGCGGCTTCGATGCTGTTCCTCGAGACCGGCCTCCTCGGTGTGTTCCTGTCACTCGACTTGTTGCTCTTCTTCGTTTTCTGGGAAGTGATGCTGGTGCCGATGTACTTCATCATCGGGGTGTGGGGTGGGGAGCGCCGCATCTACGCCGCGGTCAAGTTCTTCCTCTACACGGCTTTCGGGTCGGCCTTGATGCTGGCCGGCATCCTGTGGCTGGCGTTCCTCGCCGGGGAAGGTGCCGGGCATATCACCTTCGACTTCACCGAGCTCGTCGGGATGGATATCGCCCGCAGCACCCAGTTCTGGCTGTTCGGTGCCTTCGCTCTTTCCTTCGCCATCAAAGTGCCTTTGTTTCCCTTGCACACCTGGCTGCCCGACGCACATGTCGAGGCCCCTACGGCCGGTTCGGTGCTGCTGGCGGGTGTGCTCCTGAAGCTGGGCACATACGGGTTCGTCAGGTTCAACCTGACACTGTTCCCACAGGCAAGCGTCGACCTGGTGCCGGTGCTGGCAACGCTGGCCGTCATCGGGATCCTGTATGGAGCTGCGGTGGCGATCATGCAGCCGGACCTC
>CAZIEQ010000033.1:0-14317 GCA_964538725.1 uncultured Acidimicrobiia bacterium
CGGGGTGAACGGCGGCACGAGGTCACTCCCGCGCTTCCCCCCGTAGCCGCGGCCCTGGATAGTGGACAGAACCGCCGAATAGGTCGACGGCCTGCCGATACCCAACTCCTCCAGTCTGCGCACCAACGATGCTTCGGTGAACCGTGCAGGGGCTTTCGTTTCGTGGCCTCGTGCCTCGTAGCCCTCGTCGGTCAACCGATCACCCTGGGCCACTCTGGGGAGTCGCCTCTCCTCGTCTGCCTCGTCGGGCCCTTCGTCGCGGTCCTCGACGTATACACGCATGAAACCGTGAAAGTCGATGACGGTGCCGCCGGCGGAGAACCCGACCTTGCGACCGTCGGCGGTGGCGGCCTCGAGAAGAACCCTGACCCGCTCCCCAACGGCGTCCTTCATCTGCGACGCCAGGGTCCGCTTCCAGATCAGCTCGTACAACCGGGCGGCATCGCGATCGAGTTCGCCGGTCACTTCACCGGGGACCCGAAACGACTCCCCTGCGGGACGGATCGCCTCATGTGCCTCCTGCGCGTTGCGCGCCTTCGTGGTATAGAGCCGCGGCTTGGAAGGCAGATACTCGGATCCGTATATGTCCGCGATCTGGGCGCGGGCGGCGGCGAGTGCGGTGCCTGACAGGGTGGTGCTGTCGGTCCGCATATATGTGATGTATCCGTTCTCGTAGAGCCGCTGCGCAGTTGCCATCGTCCGTGACGCTGAGAAACGTAGTTTGCGACCTGCCTCCTGCTGCAGGGTCGATGTGCGGAAAGGCGCTGCCGGACGGCGTCGATACGGCTTGTGCTCCACAGACGCCACGGTGATGGCACGGCCTCCGAGAGCAGCCCCCAGTTCGGTGGCCCCCTCCTCATCCAGCACGACGACACCGCTGGAGACAGCGCCGTCGGAGCTGAAGTCACGCCCCCCGGCAACTCGCTGTCCGTCGAGAGTCACCAGAGTTGCGGTGAATCTGCCATCGGCCGCGGCGCAGGTGGCGACCAGGCTCCAATACCCGGCGGCGACGAAGGCCATACGTTCCCTCTCCCGCTCGACCACCAGCCGAACCGCCGGGCTCTGTACCCGCCCGGCCGACAGCCCCCGTTGAATACGCCGCCACAACACCGGCGACACTTCGTATCCCACCAACCGATCGAGGATGCGGCGGGCTTCCTGCGCATCGACCAGCCGGCGGTCCAGCTCACGAGTTGCGGTCAGCGATTCGCGGATCGCCTTGGGGGTGATCTCGTGGAAGACCATTCGGCGCACGGGAACCTTCGGCCGGAGCACTTCCGTGAGATGCCAGGCGATGGACTCGCCTTCGCGGTCCTCGTCCGTTGCCAAGTACAGCTCGTCGGCCTCGGTCAACCGCCTCCTGAGCAGCTTGACCTGACTCTTCTTCGCCGGTGGCACCACATACACCGGGCGGAACCCGTTGTCGACATCGACGCCGAGGCGCGCCCACGGCTGGTCGCGATGCTTCGCTGGGATCTCCGACGCCTTGCTGGGAAGGTCTCGGATATGGCCCACCGAAGACTCCACGAGGAAATCGGCTCCCAGATACGTCCCTATCGTCCTCGCCTTGGCGGGTGATTCGACGATTACGAGCTTCATGGTCATGGTCTCTCAAGCCGGTATCGGAATGCTGTAGCGGCCGCACCGTAACGTCTGCTGGCGTCAGCTCCGGCGATGGTGCCCATCCTCGAACCCATCGCAGGCGGACCCGAGCCCGACCGAGAAGCGTGCAGCCACCTTCTCCCAAACGAACTCGGTGACCACTCTCTCCCGGCCGGCGGCTCCCAAAGCGGCCGCCTGCGCTGGGTTTGCCATCAGCGTTGTGATCGCCTGTTCGACCTGGCTCACCGACGAGGCTACGAATCCGGTGCGTCCGGGCACGACCGTTTCGGGAGCCCCACCCGATGTGCCGGCGACGACGGGGATGCCGGTGGCGGCCGCCTCCAGGTAGACGATGCCCAGACCTTCTGCCTCCAGGCCCAGCCATCTCGATCGGCACGGCATGGCGAAGGCATCCATACCCCTGTACAGCCCGCCAAGGCGATCCCAGGGAACGTCAATCTCGAAACGGCAGGGCACGTCAAGACGCCGCGCCAGCCGCCGCAGCCGCTTCTCGGATCGTCCCTTGCCGACGATCACCGCCTCCACGTCATGGCCACCAGTGCGCAGCCTGGCTATGGCCCGCAGCAGGCGGGACTGGCCCTTGCGGGGTACGAGTCTGCTCACGCAACCCACGACGTAGCTGCCGGAGCGGGTTGTGGCCGCCCCGGCGCTACCGGTGCCGGCGGGGGTGAAGGTATCCACGTCCACCCCGGCTCCAACGTAACCCACGTTCCGCTCGGTGAGCGACCGGACCCTGCGGGCAGTGAAGCGGCTGACGGCGAACAACACATCGGCGGCGCGCAGAGCTCGGCGCAGCATCTGACGGCTGATGGGGAACGCGGCGGGGATGGTTACTTCTGCACCGTGGCACATCACCCCGTAGGGCAGGCGGTGAGCAATCCGCATGCGGGGACCCAGCATCGCAAGCGGATGGGGGGCACCGAACAGAATCACATCCGGAGAGAACCGCTCGATCTCGGCCGAAATCCATCTCTTCACCGAGTGGGTCGGCCATAGGAAACGGCCTGGATGGCGAACAACGTCCCCGGGGGCAGCGTCACCCCGAGGATCGGTCGGCGCCAGAACGCGCAGCGGATGAGGGAAGGCGCCGACCACTCCGCTCCAAAACTGCTGGATTCCGCCCGGCCTCGGCGGGTAGTCATTTGTGATGAGGAGGACCCGCATCGATTCTGTGCCCGTCATCTGATGAGCGTGGTGTTGTACGCCACAAGATGAATGCAGCCCCCCACCCCCACTCGGGTGACAGAAAGGTTGTCCGGAAGGCCGACACGTAGCCGCTCGCTGAAAGGAACCCCACAGGTTCCGGCTACGAATGCCCGCAGCACCCCACCGTGGGTGACACCCACAACAGGGCCATTGCCGCCCGACGCCATCTCCTTGACTGCAGCGGCGAGCCGCCTACCTGCCGACTCGAAAGTCTCCCCGCTGCCGCCCCGGGGAGCGTCGACGCCGCGCTCGTAAACCAGCGACCAGCCTGCAGGATCGGCTGCTGCAGCCTGGGCAGTCGTCAGATCCTCCCAGGACCCGAAGTCCATCTCTGCGAGGCCGGGATGTGGCCCTGCCCCTATCCCATGCCGCTGGCTGATCGCGTCGGCGGTAGCCCGTGCCCGGCCGGCGGGAGACGTGTACAGGACAGACGGCGCCGGCATGCGCTCCGCGAGGAGTCGCGCTTGACGCAGTCCCCGAGCGGTGAGAGGCGAATCGGTCCGACCCTGCCAGCGCAAACCGACGTTGGCTTTGGTTTCGCCATGGCGGACCAGCCACACTTCACTTCCTCGCACCGGGCGCGGCTCATGATCGGCGGCAACGTGCCAGGTGTCGTTATAAGCGGCCAGAGACACATCGTCACCCTCCCAACGCAGCGTGGTCAACGCACCGTTGGTGACGCCTCCCAACGGTCCCCTGCCGGTGCCCAAGATCCTTCGTACGGTGGTGTGGATGACCCCGCCGTGCGTCACGACAAGAGCCCGCTCTCCGGCGGACAGCATGGCTCGCACCTGAGTCAGGCCCCTCTGGATGCGGGCGGAGAACTCCGCAGTGCTCTCTCCGCCGTCGAGAGTGACATCCTTGCCCTCGCGCAACGCTTCCATTTCAACCGGGTGGCGGGCAACCACCTGTTGCCACGTCATGCCTTCCCATGCCCCCATATCCATTTCGGCCAAGTCGGGGATCTCGACGGGTTCACCAAGCGGTGCCGCGGTTGCCACCGCCCTCGTCAGATGTGACGACGCAACCAGCGCGTAGTCACGCTTGTCAAGACGCGCCGCCACCGCGCGGGCCTGACGGGCACCACGAGCGCTTAAAGGCGAGTCACCCCAGCCTTGGAGCATCCCGGCGGCGTTGGCCTCGGTCTCGCCGTGCCGCACGAGGTCGATTTCACATCCAGTCATGGTCCGGGTGGACGGCGGCACCGTAGGCTAGAGGGGGTGCGGGCGCTGCTCATCCTGGCCCAAGGTTCCGATGGGAATGGTGACGGCCTGCCGCTGCCCATCCCCGACGGTCCGGTGCAAGGCCTCGCAATGGCTGCCTTCGTGGCCGCCCTCGTCTGGCTGTGGTTCGTGGTGCGCCGCACACGTTTCAGAGCGGAGGAGGACCACCGGGATCGCATCGCCAATCGTCGAGCCGACGGCGACACCCTCGAGCGGAGCGCACCTGTCGACCTGGACATCTCCGTTGGGGACTGCGTGGTGATCACCGCAGGCAGGTTCGACGGTGCCGCGGGGACAGTCGAGTCCGTTGACCCCGCCAACCGCCGGGTTCAGGTCCGCATCTCCGCCGAGCCCCGGTCGCTCCTCGTGGACGTTCCGGTAGAGGCCGTAGCCGAACGATGACGGCCCGCAGGATCAGAACGCCGATGCGAAGATCAGGCTGACGATCGTCATCACCTTGATGACGATGTTCATCGCAGGGCCGGTCGTGTCCTTGAACGGATCGCCGATAGTGTCACCCACTACCGCCGCGGTGTGCGGCTCAGAGCCTTTGCCGCCGTGAGCTCCGGCTTCGATGAACTTCTTCGCGTTGTCCCAAGCACCACCAGCATTGGCCATGAAGATGGCGAGCAGGAAGCCGCTGACGAGGGTGCCGGCGAGCAAACCACCCAACGCCTTGGTGCTTATGAAGCCGGTAACGAGGGGCAGTGCCACTGTCAAGGCACCAGGAACCAGCATCTTCGTCAAAGCCGACTGCGTGGAGATGTTCACACAGCGGGCATAATCCGCCCTGGCCGAAGGGTCGCCTTCCCTGAGGCCGGGAATCTCGCGAAACTGGCGCCGTACCTCCTCGATCATCTGGTTGGCGGCCCTCCCCACCGCGCTGATCGTCATAGCGGCAAACAGGTAGGGGAACATGGCGCCCAGGAACAAGCCGACTATGGACTCGACATCGATGAGGTTGATCGCGTCGAGTCCGACAGCTTCCTTGAACGTGAAGAACAAGGCGAGGGCAGTAACCGCGGCGGAGCCGATGGCGAAACCCTTGGCAACCGCGGCGGTGGTGTTGCCCAGGGAGTCGAGGGCATCGGTGGCTTCCCGCACCTCGTGGGGCAGATGGGCCATCTCGGCTATGCCGCCGGCGTTGTCGGCGATGGGGCCGTACGCGTCCACCGATATCGTGATGCCCAACGTGGCGAGCACCCCGATGGCGGCGATCGCTATCCCGTAGATGCCCCCGTCGTCGAAGGCCAGGTCGCCTGCCCAATAGGCACCGCCGGTACCCGCGGCGACGACGACAACGGAAAAGGCGGATGACCGCATCCCTTCGGCAAGGCCTGCAAGCACCACAGTTGCCGGGCCGGTTTCGGCTTGGCGGGCTATCTCCTTGACGGTCCGGTAATGGTCGGAAGTGAACCACTCCGAGATTTGTCCGATGAGAAGACCGACTGCAAGCCCGATGAAGACGGCGATGAACAGCCCCCAAGCGTTGTCCACCCCATCGACGTCGGCGAAGATCACCTGACTCAGCACCGCCACCCCGGCTGTCGTGATCGCAGCAGCCGACCAGGTTCCCTTGTGCAAGGCAGCTGCCAGGTTGTGCCCCGTAGGCTTGACCAGAAACGAGCCGATGATCGACGCGCCCATCCCCACCGCGGCGATGGCGAGGGGAAACACAACCGCTTCGGCTATGAAGGGACGCCCGGCAAACACGATCGCGGCGAAGGCGATAGGCGCAACGAGGGCTCCGACGTACGACTCGAAGAGGTCGGCGCCCATACCTGCAACATCGCCGACGTTGTCGCCGACCGCATCCGCTATGACAGCCGGATTACGGGGATCGTCCTCGGGAATACCTGCTTCGAGCTTGCCGACCAGGTCGGCGCCGACGTCGGCCGCCTTGGTGTAGATGCCGCCGCCGATGCGGGCAAAGAGGGCGATGGAGGAGCCGCCGAGGCCGATGGCGGTGATGACGTTGAATGGATCATCCACCTCGAGCCATTTCACGAAGAACAGGAACCCCAGGGCGAAGCCGCTGAGGCCGAGTCCAGCGACGGTGAAGCCCATCACCGCGCCACCGCGAAACGCCAACGGAAGAGCCTCTCGGATCCCACCGCGTCGCGCCGCCTCCGCAGTGCGAGCGTTGGCGGCGGTGGCAATTCGCATCCCGATGAACCCGGCGAGGGCAGACAGCACGGCACCGAACACGTACGCCAGCGCCCCCCAGGGCGCCCCCCAATCCAGCAAGGTGAAGATGAGCACCGCCATCACGAATACGAAGGCGGCCACCCAGGTGTACTCACGTTTGAGGAAAGCCATTGCCCCTTCGCGGATCGCCCCCATGAGATCCACCATGAGCTCGTTGCCCGGCTCGGCGGCACGTACCTGGCGGGAAAAGAAGACCGCAAGGACCAGTGCTGCCAGACCGGCGGCGAACGCGACATACAACCAGGCATCGGTATTCACGTACGTCTCCCCGAGAAGCGTGCAGGAACGGCCGGCAGGCTAGCCGACCGACCGGCGCCGTCTGCGGGCCGCTACCACGCCTGCGGCTGCGAGCAGTCCCCATCCCATGCCGAGCACGATCCAGCGGGGACCTTCCTGCAGCGGTTGCTCAGCGGCAACCACCTCCAGTTTGCGCACATCGATGTAGGACTCGCCACCGCGACCGGCATCGTGCCAGCGCCACCTACCCGTAATCCGCACCACCGCTCCCCGATGCCGGTACCCCCCCGCTGTTCCCAGACCGCGGGCGAGCTCCTCGGGTATGCGGGCCGCAACTCCCACATTGGCACCGGCAAGCTCTCCACCGTCTAGCAGCGGCTCCCACACGTAGGGGTCGCCGTTGATCTGAACCCACACGGTGCCGTCGCGCCTGCGACCGAAGTCACCGACTATCTCCCCGGTGACCGAGACCTCTACGTCCGGATCGGCCCACGTCTCGGGATCGGCTATCAGGTCGGTCACCTCGACCGGTGCCGGAGCAGCGGCGGCGGGCCTGGCTGCGGCGACCACGGCGAAGAAGACCAGCAATACGATCCACCGTGAGCGTCTCTTCGAGTTCATCTTCCCCGCACTCCCGCCACGATGAAGCCGAGCAGCGCGAACACGGCAACGAACTCGAGGCGTCCCAACCACATCTGGATGATGTAGGTGATCTCGAGAAAGACCGGCATCGATGCGTTGGTGACTCCTACCGACAACCCGACGTTGGCGCCTGCGCTGATCGACTCGAAGAGGGCATCGTGCAGCGGATACCCGTATGCCAGCCCGACGGCGGCTCCCACCACGTACAGCGCCACGTAGAGGAGCGACACGACGAGAACCGCCTGCGCCACACCGGCCGTGAGCCGCTTGCGTCCCCCTTGCTCGTAGACCTGGGAGATGACCGCTCTTTCGGGAAGCAGAACCTGTTTGATCTGGTCCTTCAACACTTTCAACGCCAGCCCGACCCGCAGAGCCTTCACGCCGCCGGAGGTGGACATGGCCATGCCTCCCAATGCCATTGCGAGCGCTATACCGGCGAACGCGAGACCCTGCCACGATGCCAGCTCCGTGCCGGGCACGGTTGAGAACCCCGTTCCTGTGTGAGCGGAGACGACCTGGAAGAGCCCCTGGCGGGCCAATCCGAACACAGACGTGTAGATCCCCAGCGCCGCCAGCCCCATGAAGGTCGCCACCAGCGCTGCGGTGAAGGTCCCCACGATGGTGCGAGATTCGAGATTCCGCAGCACTCCCCGCCGCGTGCCGCGCCACAAGGCGAAGTGGACACCGAAGCTCATGGCTCCGGCCACCATGAGCACTGCTGCAACTGCCTCGAACAGTGCGGAGTGGTAGTAGGCGAGGCTGGTGCTCTGCGGTGTGAACCCGCCGGTGTCGAAACCCGCCATGAACACGAGGAGACCGTGAAAGAGGGCCCGCAGAGGGTTGAAACCGAGCGTATACCAGCCGACGACACTGAGGGCGGCCACCCCGAACACGAGGTGAACGAGACTCACGCCCCAAATGAACCGGGCCGTTGATCTGACTGAAGGCAGGATCTTCTCGTCGCGAGCCTCGCCGTAGTACAGCGTGATCCCCGCACTCCCGGCGAACAGGGACAATGCGGCGACGATGATGCCCTGGCCGCCGAGAAAATGGAGCAGGTGACGCCAGAAATTCAGTGAGGGCGCCAGATGATCGAGGTCCTGCAGCACCGAAAGGCCGGTCGTCGTCAGCCCGCTCATAGCTTCGAAATAGGCGTCGAGGGGGCCCCCGAAGTGGCCCGACAGAGCGAGCGGGATCGAGCCGACGGCCGGCACCAGCAGCCAGCTGAGGGCTGCCACCACCATGCCATGGCTCCAATCGAGCCTGCCCACCTTGGAACGCCGCCGGGGCCCCCACACCGCGGGGAACACGAAGACTGCGATCATCAGCACGAAGCCCGACGCGGGTGCCCATTCACGGCCCACCACCGCCCACGCCAACGGGACCAGCCCCGCCACGCCGCACAACGCAAAGATACGACCGAGGTAGAAGCCGATGACGCGCAGGTCTTCAGCGTCGGGCCGCAGCAGCATCAGAAGAACAGTTCGACGATGGCGGCAACGGCCGCAGCGACGACGATGGCGGCTGCGATGACCACTGCCTCGGCGAGGAAAACCCGCCATCCACCCAGCAATCCGCCGAGGAAGTTGCGGTCAGACTCCGGCATCGTTGCCAGCGCTCGGATCGCACAGGGCGGCGCGCACATCCGGCTCGCGGTCGAGTTCGGTGACCGCCAACACGTGATCCCCGGCCCGCAGGATCGTCGCCGGGCCGGGCACCGCGATCTCGTCTTCGCGCACGACTGTGACCAGCACCGTGCCCGGTGGGAGCACGGTGTCTTTCACCTGACGCGGTGCGACACCCTCAGGAATCTCAACCTCCACCAGGCTGACGTGGCCGTGGGCTATGAGAGCGATCCGGTCGAGACGATCCAGGTCGACCTCCCGTTCGATGACTTCCCCGATCAGGTCGGTGACGGCGACCACCGGTATGTGCAGGGCGTCGAAGGCAGACCGATTGCGGGGATCGTTCATGCGTGCCAGTACCCGTCCCGCACCCAGCGTGGAGCCCAGCTGGCATGCCACCAGGTTCTCGTCGTCCTGGCCGGTGACAGCCACCAGCCAGTCGGCGCGATCGACCTCCGCACTGGCCAACACCGTCGGATCGGTGCCGTCACCTTCAAGCACGAGTGCACCAAGGTCCTCACCGAGTCGGCGGGCCACCTCCGGGTTTCTCTCCGTCACTGCCACCGCATGGCCGACTTCCACGAGTTGGCGGGCAAGATATCCACCCACCTTGCCACCGCCGACGATGATGATCCTCACGGGCGGTCCTCGGGAGTGGCAGCGAGGTACTTTGCAACCCGCGAGGCCGTGCCCTTGCGAACCGCGGCGACCACCAGGTCACCGGGAATGAGCTCGTAATCATCGCCGGGTATCACAACCGACCCGCTGCGCTGCACCGCCGCCACCCGAAGGCGGCGGGAAATCTCCAGGTCGCCGATGCGAAGCCCCGAACACGCCTCACCCATCAGCATCTCGACGATATGCACCGGGCCGGAGTGGAATGTGAGGTGATAAGAGAACTCCGGCTCGTGCACCATCTCCGACAGGACTTCGGAGACCAGCTTGGCACCGGCAACGAAGCTCACGTTCAGCGCCCGGTATGAGTCTTCACGAGCGGGATCGTCGAGCCGGGCAATGGCCTTCGGAACCCCGAATACCTCGTGCGCAACCTGGACAGCCATCAGATTGGCGTTGTCGTTGTTGGTCACCGCGAGGAATACACCTGCCTCGTCGAGGCCGGCTTCTCGCAACACATCCACGTCATAGGCGAGGCCTTGGTGGAAGGTCCCGTCGAAAGACCGACCGAGTAGGCGCTGGAACGATGCGGCATCCTTGTCGATGATCGAAACATCGTCCCCGAGGTCCGCCAGAGCGACCGCGACCTCACGGCCCACCCGGCCGCAGCCCGCAATCACCACACGCATGTCATCTCCCACCACGAATGATAGAAAACACCTCGGGTGGTCGCCGCAGCCACCCCACGCGCGCGGTGCACGATCTAGAACCCGGCGGGGCCCGGCGGTCGGCCGGTCCCGCAAAGGCACTCTCGGCGGAGCTTCTCCGAGCGACCTCGGCCCGAATCGGCAAGAGCCGGTGTGTCATCCGAGAGCCGGCTGTCCCGGCCCCGACAACCCGTATTGGCATCGAACCTGCCGGTAGCGAGCCCGCCAGGCTAATCCCTCAGCAAACAGCCTTGTAGAGTCCACAGGGTGCTCCGACGCTTCCCGGCGGCAGCCGTCTCTCTGCTGATCATCGCCACCGCCTGCACCACCGCGGAATCCGAACCGTCAACCGCGCTCGGCACAACACCGATCGTGACCTCAACTGCCCAGGCAACCACATCGACGAAGGCGGCGGTGCCGGTAACGTCGACCACCCAACCGCGAGCGGCGACCACAACCGAACCGCGGCTGCCGCCGAAGGTCACAGTGGAGCTGGCCGAAGCCCCCGACGGTCTCGCCGCAGCGGCCGCCGCTCTCTACCGATTCGCCGGCGACCCGGCCCACGGCTACTCCGAGCCGCCTCCCGCCGGCCTCAAAGCCCACCTCACCGGCAAGACACCCTCTTTCGCAGAGATGACGCTTCGAGGTGAGGCGGCGTGGGCCTCATTCGAAGACGGCAGCTCGGTGGCCGTGCTGGCCTTCGACGAAGACGTCGTGACCGCTGTGGACGATGGGGATGGGTGGAGGGTGGTAGGCGCCGATTTGGAACGGTTCGGTGTGGAGCCATGGTTCGGGCCGGCACACCGCACCATTCTGGTGATCGGCTCCGACGCCCGGCCCGGCCAGGCCCAGCTGCGGTTTCGCGCAGATTCGCTGCACATAGTCACCGCGGTGCCGGCTCGACGAACCGGAGCGTTGGTGGGCATACCTCGCGATACATGGGTCGACGATCCCCTCGGTGGCCAGGACAAGATCGCCCATCTGATGGCCTCCACCGGTCCCGAAGTCGAGCTGCAGGGGGTACGCGACTTCACCGGTGTCCCCATCGAAGGCTACGTGGTAACCGGGTTCAAAGGTTTCACGGAGCTCATAGACACGCTCGGCGGCCTGCTGGTAGATGTGCCCTTTCGCATCGTGACCAACGGATTCGAAGGCCAGCCGTCGATACCCGCCGGTACACAACGCCTCGCCGGCATCCGTGCACTCCTCTTCGCCCGAATGCGCAAGACGGTGCCCGGTGGGGACTTCACCCGGTCACGCCATCAGGGAATCATCATGCTTGCGGCGCTTGCAGAGGCGCAGCGGCGCGGCTTGCTGGCGGTGCCCGGGCTGCTCGAAACGCTGCTGAGGCACGCCTGGACCGACCTCGATGCGGAAGATCTCATCAACGTCGCCCTGTCGGCCTTCTACATAGGCGTCGAGTCGGCGGAGAACGTGGTCCTCCCCGGCTCCACCGCCCGCGCCTCGACGGGGGCCAGCATCGTGAACCTCGATCCAGAGGCCTGGTACATCCTCACCGATCTCCACGATGGGGTCATCGACGAGTCCTAGCCATGCACTGCGAGCCGGCGGATCGCCATCCGGTCGCCTGCGGCGAGAACCGGAAGAGCGAGCGCCGGGCCGGTGATCAACCCGACTGCAGGAGCGACGCGCACCATCACCGACGCGTATGCGGTGGCGATCACCACTGCCGCCACCCTCTCCCGGATGCCGGTTCCCTGAGGGCGCGGTAACGCCGCCACTCCTCCTGCACCGAACATCGCCACGAAACCGCTGACGATGTCACGGGCGAGGAAGATGACGGCAACGCCGGCACCGAGCCCCACGACGGTGGCCCATGCCGCGGCCGACATGGCATCAGGGCGCTTGGAGACTTTGGCCATCGCCAGGAAGCTCAGCGGCACGACACCGAGAGCCAAGAAGAGAGGAAGAGACGACCCTTGGGCGTCTTCGTCGAGCGCAACGGCACCAAGGACGAACGTCCATGTCGCCACCAGGGCCAGCACCGTACCGACTCCGGCTCCGATCCAGAACCTTCGCTCGTCGTACGGGATGGGAGTGCGCGCCGCCGCTGCTGTCTCCCGAACCGCTCTTTCTCCCCGCTTCGAACGGGGCTGTTGGATGCGGCGCGGCGGCCTCCTGCGGCCCTGCTGGCGGCTCATCTGCTGCGAAACCTCCCTAGGACACTGCGACAATACCGGCAGTATGCGCGTCGGCCCGCAGCGTGCGGCGGGATGCAACGGTCAGCGGGCGGCAGCAGGAACCGCCAGCCGGACAGGAATGAATTCGGCAAGGCTCTCAGCCTGCACTCGCACCGTCGGCAGCGGCCCAAAGGCAACCGGTATTTCCACCACGACCCGAACAGTGCGGGCAGCCCAAGAAGGATCCTGGTCGCAGCGGCATGTCAAGAGCCGAGCACCATTGGCGGCGGCGAACCGACGAGCCTCGGAGGTGGCGTCGCCCTGGGCTCCGAACGGTCGAAACGTTACGGGAGCCGCCGCCAGGGCAGCGGCGTCGGCTGCAGTCTGCGCCCGGCTCTTCCCCGCGACCAATGCCGCCACCGTTCCGATCCCCACAGTGAGGACCAGCGCAACACCTACCACGGCGATCAACGCGACACCGGCGGCACCGTCGTCCCCCACCGCGTTCTCCGCAACCGGGGGCTCTGTCACCGCTCCACCCGCATCGTTGCACTTCCGTGCAGAACGACGGTGAAGCCACCGACGACCGGAGCGGCGAAGCGGTATGGAAGGTCCACGGTGACCTCGGCGGACGATCCCACGGCGTCGGGACGGCGAACGCCGACCCGTGCCTTGCCTCCACGGCTGCCGAGGGCCCGGCGCACCGCTGCCACCGCCTGTCCAGGGTCCGGAGAGGTCGCAGCCTGGCGGGCGCCCTCACGGGCCGCATTGACGACTTCGATCTGTGTGCGCGCTACCAGCGCCACCTCAACGACGGCCAGCAGCACCAGCAGGACGAGGGGCAACACGAGGGCAAACTCGACGGCGGCACTTCCTTCGTCCCTCATCCAAGAAATCCCGTGACCTTTTCGACGACCGCGTTGAAGAATGCAGGCAGGACGTCGCTGCTCGATGCCCACGAAATCAGAGCCAGAGCGACGACTGCGGCGGCGACCATCACCAACGCATACTCCGCGGTGGCCTGACCTCCTTCGGTCGTTGTGTTCCTCATGATGTCTCCTTTCCCGGGTCGGCGACACGCCGGCACCGTCTCAGACCGGCAACCGGCCGGCGGCGAGGGAAAGCGAGAGAGCGATGGGAAATGACAGGTCGCTGAGGGCACTCAGCAGCGCCGGGCCCAGGGTGAGCATGACGAATCCCGGAAGAATCAGCATCGCCACCGGCAGCATCAGACGGATGGGCAGGCGCCGCGCGGCGGCGATGCGAAGGGCATGAGCGGCGCTCCGCCGGGTGGCGACGAACGCTGCCAATGAACCGGCAAGTGGTGCCCCGGTTACCGTTGCCCGGGCCATGCACAGCCACAGCGGACGTGCCCTTCCCTGCGCCGAGGCCAGTGCGGCTGCCAGACCCATCGGGTGGGCGCGGCGCAGCAAGGTCGCCACCTCGCCTCGTAGGGTGCTATGGACGCGGTCGGCCGCGCTCTGCAGCGCCAGACCCACCGAAAGGCCTGCGGAGATTCCCATACCGACCAACTCGGCGAGAACCATGACGTCGGCATCGGCGGCTGCGGAATCCAGACGCCGGCGCCGCAGGCGGGCCCGCCACCGGAGCAGCCCGGCGGCTGCGGCGGCGGCGGCCACCGGCACCGGTGCTATCGCGATCAGCGCCGTTGCCGCAGCCCACCTCGTACGTGTCCTCCTCCCGGCTGTGCACGCTGCGGCTGTTGCCAGCAATGCGACAGCGGGCGGGGTCACGGGACCGCCGCCCTACGCACCATCAGCCACACCGAAGAGGCACCTGCAATCTCCAATGCAAGGCCGGCCCCAAGCACCAAGGCTCCGGCAGGCCCGTGGTCGAAAAGGGCGCCTGCCCGACCGGTGACCGCCAGTAGCAGCCAGGTTGCCGCTGGGGCAAGACCGACGACCCAGGCAGACAGGCGGACGTGTGCGGAGAGCGCTCTGTCGACGGCCCGGTGCCCACCGATGCTCCGCCGCCGTGGGATCTGGACAGCGACCTGTCGGTGGTGGGACGCGAGCCCCCCCGGGTCGACGCGGTGGAGAAGGTGGACGGGCGGGCCCCCTGCACCCGCG
>CAZIEQ010000034.1:0-14301 GCA_964538725.1 uncultured Acidimicrobiia bacterium
AGACTCGAACGGTTCCTCACCACCTGGGTCGCATGAGACCCCGACTACGGGCCGATCCGGATCGTCGACCCGTATCCCGGCTCGCCTGGCCTCGTATCCCGCTCTCCGTCCGTGGAGGAGAACGTCAGGGGGCGATCGTTGCGTTTGCTGGAGAAGAGATCGACCGGGCGGTCTTCTATCCCGAGGACGACAGGTACCTCGTAGATCGGAAGACAACCGTTCGCCGTTTCACGGCACGTTGATCGATCCCTGCACATCGCGATTCCCCGCGAGCTCGTTGCTGAGGAATCCCGTCACCTGATCGAAGTACGGTTCGAAGGTGTCGAAGTCGCTGTGGGTTCCACCCGGGACGATGAGCAGTTCGCTGTGTGGTGAGCGCCGGTGGAGTTCGTAGGCGTCGGCGACGGGGACCATCTCATCTCGGTCGCCGTGTACGAGGAGGAGGGGGGCGGTTACCTCACCGATGCGGTTGCGGGACGCGATCTGTCGGTAGCGGTACCCGATGATCATCTCGACGGCTCGGAGGAGCGCCCAGGTCACGGGGCGGGGAAGACGAAACTGCTGTTCCATCAGCTCTCCGGGATGGGCGAAGGCGGCCACCGCAACGACTGCGTCGGGGGAGGTACCGGTTGCAGATGCAAGGACGGCGGCGGAAGCTCCCACAGAGTGGCCGATGATGGCAACCGATGTGACGTCGGTACGGCCACGGAGATAGCGGACGGCCACGTCGAGATCTTCTGCGAAGCGGGGCATGGAGGTGTGGTCGTCGTCCTCGCTGAGACCATGATTCCGTGCGTCGAGGAACAGGGCGTGGAACCCGGCGGTGTGCAGCGGTGGCGCCAGCGGGAGCAGATGTGAGGCGTTTCCGGTCCATCCGTGAAGGACGACCACTGCAGGGGCGGACTCACCGGCTGGGATGAACCAGGCGTGCAATCTGGTACTCCGCACGCTCTCGAGCCACACCGTTTCAGCAGCTAGTCCGAGATCTTGCGGGGTCTGGCGCATGTCTCGCCGCGGCGGAGCGAAGACGCGTTTCAACAGGCGCAGTAGGCCGGCGAGAAGAATGGCGGCGGCAGCGGCAACCGCGGCGGCGACAACGGCCGCGATTCGGCCCTTCAAGGATCGGGCTTCGTGCGACCACTTCGGTGTCGTGCCTTCACTCCAGCAGGCTGCGGAGCATCCAGGCGGTCTTCTCGTGGATGTCGATGCGGCGGGTGGCGAGGTCGGCGGTGGCGACATCGGTCCCGTCGTCGGCGGCAGCAACCACAGCCCTGGCGGTAGCCGTAACAGTCTGGTGGCCGTCGACGAGGTTTCGCACCATGTCCAGAGCAGCCGGCACCGTCTCGTCTTCACTGATGGAGGTGAGGGCGGTGAACTCTCCGAATGTGGCGGGGGCGGGATGGCCGAGGGAACGGATGCGTTCGGCGATCTCATCCACGGCGAGGGCCAGTTCGTTGTAGTGCTGTTCGAACATGAGGTGCAGGGTCTGGAACATGGGTCCGGTGACGTTCCAGTGGTAGTTGTGGCTCTTCAGGTACAGGGTGTAGCTGTCGGCGAGCAGCCGGGAGAGCTCCGCTGCGATACGTTTCCGGTCGGTGCTGTCGAGACTCGTGTCGATGGTCATGCTTTCTCCTGGACGTTGGTCGTGCTTGTCTAGTCGGTATCGACGCCGAGTGCATATTCGATGCCCTCGGGGGCGCAGTTACGTGCACAGTCGTGGTGGGTGACGGGGCGGTCGACGCCGGTACCTTCCCAACCGGTGTCAGCGTTCGCTCCGCACCGGCTTCACCTGTGGGAGTGGGCTTGTCGGTCACCCGCGGTCCTGCGGTCGTCTCGGCGGACGACCCGAGCATCCCACACGGGCGGCTCGGGACTGAGGGCCACCACCTCAACCGCGGTGTCGCCCATACACGGGATCAGTGGAGGCCGCTCTATTGGCACGATGAATATCGGCCTTCTAGTCTCCTTCGACAACATCCGCTGGAACTGCATCGTGCCCATCGGCCCCGCACCGAAGCGGAGAGCATCGATGTCGCCCGTCGGTTGTACGCAACAGAGGAGGAGAGCCGTAGTCATGAAACGGTTTGCGATCTTGGCGGTAGCACTGGCGCTTGTCGCCGCGGCGTGCGGGGGAGACGACGAATCCGCAAGCACGACGGCGGCACCGGGTACCACGGCGGCACCCGGTACCACGGCGGCACCGGAACCAACCGGAGTCCGGGTGGCTCTTGTACTGCCCGGTGAAATCAACGACCTGTCATGGAATCAGGTCATGTTCGAGGGAGCACAGGCGCTGAAAGATGAAGGTCTGATCAGCGACTTCGCATTCACCGAGCTAGTTCCCGAAGGAGACGCGGAGCGTGCCATCCGCGGTTTTGCTGAGGATGGATTCGACCTGATCGTCGCCCATTCATTCGGATACGGCGAGGCCACTCTGGCGGTGTCGGCCGACTTTCCCGACCAGGCGTTCGCCTGGGCCGGTGGTATCAACGGTGAGACGGGCAACATGGCTGACTATGCCCAGCCCTTTTACGAGGCCTACTACCTCGTCGGGATCCTCGCCGGTGGGGCAAGTGAAAGCGGTGTTCTCGGTGGGGCCGGTGGGTTCGATATCCCGGTGTGCCATGCACTGATCGAGGCCTTCTACCTTGGTGCCCAGGAAGTGAATCCTGCAGCTCGCGGCATCACGTCGTACGTTGGAGACTGGATCGACGTCGTCAAGGCCAAGGAAGCTGCCGGTGCGGCTGCTGCAGAAGGCGCCGATGCCTTCGCAGCATGCGGTGAAGGTCCCGTACTGGGCCAGATCGAAGTGGCCAAGGAAAACGGCTTGCTGTCCACTGGCTATGTTGGAGATATGACCTCGCTGGACCCGAATTCCGTTCTGGCATCGATGGTCTGGAACACCAAGGAGTTGCTGCGGCCGATGATCGTGGACATCAACGCCGACAGCTTCGTGCCGGCGAAGTTCTACGCGGTGGGCGTCGCCGATGATGGTCTCGTCGTGAAGATCAACCCTGTGCTCGAAGATAGGATCAGCGCCGACGCGATGGCGCTCTTCGAGCAGCGTCTTGCGGAGATCAAGAGCGGATCCTTCGAAGTCCCCTTCATCGCCGAGTAGCGAGCAACGCGCGAGCCCACTTTGACACGGCAGATATCGGAAACGGACCCCCCGGCCGTCACGGTGGCCGGGGTGTCCCGTCATTTCGGACTTGTCCGAGCATTGCAAGATGTCTCTGTCGAGTGTCGCTACGGAGAGGTCCTGGCGATCCTGGGCGAGAACGGCGCAGGCAAAACGACATTGATGAGAATCCTCGCCGGGCTCGATCAGCCAAGCTCCGGGCATCTTCTCCGAGAGACCGAGCGCTACAGCCCGCGATCGCCCCGCGACGCGGTGGCGGCCGGGGTCACTCTCGTCCAACAGCATTTCGCCCTGGTCCCGACGATGACGGCAGCGGAGAATCTCCTGCTGTTCAGGAGCCAGCGAGATGTGCGCACGACTCGCGAGCGCGCAGCAGCCGATCTGGAAGCGCTCGCTCTCCGACTCGGATTCGACATAGACCCAGCCCGGGAAGTCGGCGACCTGTCGGTCGGGGCCCGACAGCGGCTCGAACTGCTGCGAGCCCTCGACTCCAATCCCGGTGTGCTGCTCCTCGACGAACCGACGGCGGTTCTCACCGATACCGAGTCGGACTCGCTGTTGGAGATCGTGAGGGGCCTAGCCCACAATGACAACCGTTCCATCGTCTTCATCACCCACCGTCTTCGCGAGGTCGTAAAGGGTGCAGACAGGGTCGTGGTCCTCCGCAACGGCGAGGTGGTGTCCCCCGCTGCGCCCGTGGGAGACCGGACCGCGGCCGAGCTCGCCGGAGAGATGGTCGGTGAGACGGTGCACAGCGCGGTGCGCAGGGACAGGTCGGTAGGAGCTCCACGATTGGTCGTGGAGAACCTGACTGCCCGCGGGGTGGGACCCATAGACCTCACCGTCCACGCAGGGGAGGTTCTGGCCATCGCAGGTGTCGGTGGAAACGGCCAGACCGAACTCGAATCCGTTCTGATCGGCGCGCAACGACCATCGGCGGGACAGGCCCGGTTCGACGAAACCGACCTCAACTCGATACACCCGCGGCGTCGCATCTCCGCGAACATCGGCTACATCCCGTCTGATCGGAAGAGGTCGGCGCTGATCGGACCAATGCGATGCGATGAGAATCTGCTCCTCGGCCGGACAACACGGATCTCCCGGCGTCATGGGCGCGCAAGACAGCTCATGGTGGAGTGGTCCGTGATCGGGTTGCCGGAGCTGGCAGCCAGCGCCCTCTCCGGAGGCAATGCACAGAAGCTCGTCGCTGCTCGGGAGATGGAGGACCGGCCGTCGTTGGTGCTGGCGTTTCAGCCCACGCGGGGCCTCGATCCGGGAGCGACTGCGTTTCTGCGGCAGGCGCTGCTCGACGTGACGGCTGCCGGAAGTGCCGTCCTGTGGGTCTCGGCAGATCTCGACGAACTCGTTGCCGTTGCGGATCGGATGCTCGTGATGTTCTCGGGCCGCATCGCCGGCGAGTTTCAGCCACCGTTCGATCGAGCTGCCATCGGGCTGGCCATGGCGGGGGGGATGACATAGCCGAGCCAACGAGAACCGACAGCGAGGCGATCGTCATGCCCACGGGGGGGTTGGTGAGGTCGTTACTCCATCGCGGAATACAATCGGGCGCGGTAGTCCTCCTCGGATCCGTCCTCCTGGCGCTGCTGGTCGGCGTCATCCTGATCGCCTGGGTGGGCGAGAACCCGCTCACCGTATACCGGATCATCATCACCGACTCCCTCTTCGAGGCGTCGGGATGGCGGGACACTCTTATCCAGGCGACGCCGCTGGGCATCATCGGCATCGGCCTTGCCTTTGGGTTCCGAGCCGGCGTGTGGAATATCGGGGCTGAGGGGCAGCTGATCATGGGGGCTGTTGCCGCCATCGCCGTTGTCGGCTCCATACCGAATCTGCCCGGAATGCTGGTCATTCCCGCCGGCCTCGTCGCCGGGATGCTGGGTGGAGCGATATGGGGAGCGATCTCCGGCTACCTACACGTCCGGTTTGGAGTCAATGCGGTGATCGCGACTTTGCTGATGGTGTTCATTGCGGAGCCGCTGTTGAATTGGGCCGCTCGCGTCCCGCTGAAGGATCCGGCGACGTTCCTTCCCCAGAGCCGCACCGTGGGCAACGCGGCGCTGCCGTCGATTCCGGGTACCGACGTCCACATCGGCGTCCTGTTCTTGTTCATCCTCTTTCCCGTAGCCGCCTGGATCATGAGCTACTCGCGTTTTGGATACCTCGTTCGAGCGCATGGTGCCAACCGTTACGCGGTCTATGCACACGAGAGCCGACCGGGCCGCCTTCCTTTCATCCTGCTCACTGTGGGTGGCGCCCTTGCGGGAATTGCGGGGTTCATTCAGCTTGCAGGGGTGCAAGTGCGAGTGGGGTCGGGGACGGCGGCCGGCTTCGGCTTTACAGCGATCATCGTTGCCATTCTGGGGAGGAACAACCCGATCGGCGTCTTCTTGGCTGCCGTTGGCTTGTCTGCCATGTTGGTAGGCGCCGAGGCAGCACAACGCACGCTCGGCCTCCCCGTAGCCTTGATCCAATCCATCCAAGCAATCATCGTGGTCTTCGTTGTCGCCGCCGAGGCCGTTGAGGCGCGTTTGCTCAAGCGAGAGGCGGAGAGGATCGCAGCCGCTGCCGCACTTCAACACCATCCGGAAGCGATGCCGTGATCGTCGGCCAGGCCGACGTGGTGACCATTGCATTCTGGACGACGGTGCTCGCCGCAGGCGTTCGCCTGGCGGTGTCTGTGGGAATGGCAGCCCTCGGTGAGATGATCAATGAGCGCGCCGGCGTGCTCAACCTCGGGCTCGAAGGGGTGATGCTGATTGCCGGGTTCGCCGGGTTCGCCGCTTCCTTCGAGAGTGGCTCCCCCTGGCTCGGGCTGCTCGTCGGGCTGCTCGTCGGCGCGCTGGTGGGCAGCCTCTTCGGCTGGCTCGTCGTCGTCTTGCGCGCCGACCAAGTCGTCACCGGTCTTGGTCTGACGCTTTTCGGTATCGCGTTCACCGCGTTTCTCAACCGTGAGATCTACGGCGGCGGGAGCATCCCACCGCGCGCTCCCAAACCCGGCACTTGGGAGATCCCGATCCTGAAGAACATCCCGCTCTTCGGGGACTCGTTCTTCACGCAATCACAGGTCGCCTATCTCGCCATCCTGATAACGGTGCTCCTGGTCGTGTTCCTCCGCCGCAGCTACTGGACGATCGTGCTCGACGCTGTGGGCGAGGAGCCGAGCGCCGCCGACGCCGCCGGGCACTCGGTCGCTGCGGTCCGATTCGTCGCAACCGTTGTCGGTTCCGCACTTGGCGGTCTTGCCGGCGCCCTTCTCATCGTTGGCCAACTTGGTTTCTTCAACACGAACATCACCGCCGGCCGCGGGTTCATTGCGGTGGCTCTCGTCATTTTCGGGCGGTGGCGCCCAGGCGGTATCGCGTTGGGTGCTCTCCTCTTTGGAGCTCTCGACGCCCTCCAGTTCCGCTTTCAGACGCTCGACACTGCCGTTCCGTTCGAGTTCTTCATCGCTCTCCCGTTCGTCGTGACGCTGATTGCCGTAGCCTTCTGGAGCAAGCGGGCACGAGAACCGGCGGCATTGACCATCCCCTTCTTCCGGGAAACCGAATAGGCCGGCTCGGCAACGACGATCCCGTCCGCAGGCCGCTCAACAGGCGTCGGCGGTGGGGTCGGGCGTTCCGGGGGAGCCGGCGGCAGCGGCGCTCTGAGGTCAGAGGGCGGTGTCACCCAAGTAGCTGACCTCGATCAGATGTTGCTGCGCAGCCAGCTCGCGGGCGTCGCCTTTCAGCACCAGCTGGCCGCGACTCATGATGTAGGCACGGTCGGCGACCTCGAGCGCCAGAGCGACGTGCTGCTCTACGAGAAGGATTCCAACCCCTGACTCGTCGTCCGTCGAAACACGGGCAACAGCTCATCTACGATCACTGGCGCCAGACCCGACGCTGTCCACCTGGACGGTGACCTTCGGGTATGCCCAGGCCGTTCCTAATGACTGGGGCGGGACTTCTGGGACGAGTGACTACCTGGTTGGTGCGTTGGTGATGAAGCGGACGACGGCGTCGATGACCTCGGGGCCGGCAACCAGGGTAGGGCCGTTGTGGTCGGCGTGGTCGACGAGCAGCAGCTGCTTGCGGCCGGCGCGGCGTAGTAGATGTGTGACTAACGCCCAGGAGTCCTTGCCGCCGATGCTTTCGGCGCTGAAGGCCTCGTGCCCCAGACCTGGTCGAGCTATCCCGGCTGCCGCTTTGACAAGCATCAGCGCACCTTTCACAAGGTGCTGTTCTGTGTTCGCGGGCGATCACCTCCCACACCTCCGAGGGAGATGTGAAGGTCGGACCGGGAGACAGGTGCGACCTCCCCACGGGTAGGTCGCACAGTACCAACGTCGGCCCAAAGGGGATGATTCGCATGGAGGCCCCTCGCAGTTAGCCGCGCCGATCGGGAATGGATGCCACGTGCCTTGGCCCCCAACCTGCACCGTTCTCAAAGATCCATCGATCGCTAGCTGAACGGAATGCCGAGTTCGGTCACTTCGGCTTTGACTCGCTGGAAGCGGTCGCCATGACCGGTGACCTGACGATCACCACTGAAGCCGTTGCGGCGACTCATGTGCGACCGGATGTCTGTTCCATCCCGCTGGTGGATGTTGACGCTGCGGTGATCAGCGTCGCCTGGAACTCAGCATCCAGCAATCCGAACGTCTACCGCTTCGTCCAGATCGCCAAGACCAAGGCATAGCTCTGACAATCACATCTAGGTGGTCGAACCTGATGGCGCAGTGCGCGGTGGCCGATGTCGAGAATCCCGATGGCTCCAGCCAGGATTGCCTGCCTGGTCCGCGGTGGTGCCTTCGCGCCGGAGATGCGGTCCACAGGAGCTCGGCACTCCTCAGGTCCTCAGGAGAAGCCCCTCTCCGATGGTCTGCCATGAGATTGTCATCGCCTGGCAGCGCATAATCTCACCCCCCGCGGCGATAGGCTTGCAGCCACCCGTGCGCGGGATCCGGTTGCGGAAACACCTGTGGCCCACAGCCAACCCCAGCCGCCGCCGACCGCCACCAGGCCGAAGCCGATCAGTCCGACACCGAGCGCAACTCGGCCGATCCGATCCCAACTCACTTCGTTTGGCATTTCAATTCCTGATGGTTTCTCGCTTTCAGACTGGTGTGACACGTCGAGCGCGGATCGGTTGTGCGCTCCGGTTTCATGTCGTACGGATCGGTCACATCCGCGCGCGCCGAACTTTCAGACCGCATTCGGCGGCTGCGGCGCGTTGCCCGCCGAATCGGCGTCGCCGGCCGCCCGTCCCAAAAGAGACTTGACATTCCAGTGCACTGGAAGGTGTAGAAAGGGGTCGAGTCTGCTTCTCGAGGAGAGTCCTATGGAACCGCTCGACATCACTTCGGACCGCTGCGACATCACCGACACGGCCCGAGGCGAGTGTCCGCTGCAGCCTGCCCCGACGATCGCGGGGGCACACGGATGACCGCCACCCGGCCCTCACCCTCATATGAGACGGTGATCCTGCAGACGGGCGGGATGCAGTTCGCCTCCGAGAAAGCCAAGGTCGAGTCGCACTTCGGCCGGCTGGACGGCGTCGTCGAGGTGGAGGCCAACCCGGTGTCGCAGACGGCGACGGTCACCTTCGATCCGCAGCTGACCAGTGCCGAGGACCTGCGGGAACGGGTCGTCGAATGCGGCTACCACTGCGCCGGCGAGTCGCTGCCCGAACATGTCTGCCAGGTCGAGGAACCTCATGCCGAGCCAGGGGAGGCCCAGTCGCCCCACGCGGTCATGGGCCACGGCAGCCACGGCCACATGTCGATGGAGGCGATGGTCGCCGACATGCGCAACCGGTTCCTGGTGGCCCTGCTGTTTGCGGTTCCCGTCGTGCTGTGGTCGCCGCTGGGCCGGGACGTGCTCAACTTCACCGCCGCAGCGCCCTTCGGGCTGCGCGACGACGTCTTCGGCCTGCTGCTGAGCCTGCCGGTGGTCCTGTGGTCGTCGTGGATCTTCTTCGAGGGCGCCGCCGCTGCGCTGCGCCGCCGCACGTTGGACATGATGGTCCTGGTTGCGGTCGCCATCGGCGCCGGCTGGCTGTACTCGCTGGTGATCACCCTCACCGGCGGCGGTGAGGTCTTCTACGAAGCAGCAGTGATGCTGGCCGTCTTCGTTCTGCTGGGCCACTGGTTCGAGATGCGGGCCCGCGGCGGCGCCAACGATGCCATCCGCGCCTTGATGAGCCTGGCCCCGCCTTCGGCGGTTGTTATCAGAGACGGAGAGGAGGTCGAAGTGTCCACTGCCGAAGTAGCTGCGGGCGACCTGCTGGCGATCCGTCCGGGTGCCCGTATCCCGGTCGATGGCGTGGTCGAGGGCGGCCGGTCCGACGTTGACGAGTCGATGGTTACCGGGGAAAGCCTGCCGGTGCACAAGGAGCCCGGCTCCGAGGTGGTGGGCGCCACCATCAACACCAACGGTACCCTCCGGGTCCGGGCCACCAAAGTGGGCTCGGAGACCGCGCTGGCGCAGATAGTCAAGCTGGTGCAGGAGGCGCAGAACTCCAAAGCTCCCGGCCAGCGACTGGCTGACAGGGCAGCCTTCTGGCTGGTGTTCGTAGCCCTGGCCGGCGGAGTGCTGACTCTCATCGGCTGGACCTTGACCGGTGCTGCCTTCACCACTGCGTTGCTGTTCGCCATCACCGTGGTCGTCATCACCTGTCCAGACGCGCTCGGGCTTGCCACTCCCACCGCGGTGATGGTGGGCACCGGGCTTGGCGCAAGGCGGGGAGTGCTGTTCAAGAACGCCTCCGCCCTGGAAACCTCTGCCCGTATCGACACCGTCGTCACGGATAAGACCGGCACCCTCACCAAGGGCGAGCCCCACGTGACCGAGATGATCACGGTCCACGACGGCGGCCGGGACGACATCCTCCGTCTCATCGCCGGACTGGAGCGAGACTCCGAGCATCCGCTGGCCGAGGCAGTGGTCCGCTACGCCGCCGGCCAGGGGGTGGAGCCGGGCACCGTCACCGACTTCGAGAACGTCCCCGGCCGCGGCGCCACCGGCACCGTCGACGGTCACCGGGTGATCGTCGGCAGCGGCGGCCTCATGGAGCGTGAGAGTGTGCACCTCGGTGACCTGGCCGCCCGCCGCCATGAGGTCGCCGTCGGCGGACAGACTGCAGTGCTGGCGGCCGTCGACGGGTCGGCGGTGGCCGTGATCGGTATCGCCGACGCTCCTCGCGAAACATCGGCACAGGCGGTTCGGGACCTCCACGACCTCGGGGTCGAGGTCGTGATGCTCACCGGCGACAACCGGGCCACCGCGGAGCGAATCGCCTCCCAGCTCGGCATCGACACCGTTATCGCCGAAGTCCTCCCCGAAGACAAGGCCGACAAAGTGGCACAGCTGCAGGCCGAGGGCCGCAAGGTGGCGATGGTCGGCGACGGAGTCAACGACGCCCCCGCTCTCGCCCGGGCCAACCTGGGGATCGCCATCGGCGCCGGCACCGACGTGGCCATCGAGACCGCCGACGTAGTGCTGATGCGGTCCGATCCGCTGGACGTCCCGATCGCGATTCGGGTCGGGCGGGGTACCTTGCGCAAGATGCGCCAGAACCTCGGCTGGGCGGTCGGCTACAACACCATCGCCCTTCCCATTGCCGCCGGCCTTCTCGAACCCTCCCTGGGGTGGGTGCTCAGACCCGAGTGGGCCGCCCTGTCTATGTCCGGGTCCAGCTTTATCGTCGCCGCCAACGCGCTGCTGCTGAAGAGACTCCGGCTTCCCACCGGCGGCTGACGGGATCGTGCCGGCCGGGCATCGAGGCCGGCGCGCCCAGGCGCCGGAAACCCTCGGTACCCTGCCTCCGCACCGTCGGCCGCCGAGGCCGGCGATCGAGGTCGTGAGGCAGGATGCTGATCGTTCGCTACCAGACCGCCGATGAACGGCCGCGGGTGGGAGCACTCGACGGTGGCCGGGTGCGGCCTCTGGCGGTGTCCACCCTGGCTTCCATGCTGGCCGGCAAATCCGAGTTCGCCGCCGCGGTGGAGACCGCCGACGGCTCCGGGGCGGATGTAAGCGCTGTTCGGCTGCTGGCGCCGGTGGATGGAGCCACCGAAGTGTGGGCGGCGGGGGTCACCTACACCCGGTCTCGGGATGCCCGCATGGAGGAGAGCGCCCATGCCGAGGACATCTACGACCGGGTCTATTCGGCGGAACGGCCGGAGCTGTTCTTCAAGTCGGTCGCCTGGCGTGTCGTTGGGCCGGGAGTTGATGTGTCGATCCGCCGCGACTCGGCGATGAGCGTCCCCGAGCCGGAGCTGGGGGTGGTGGTGGCGGCCGACGCCGAAGTCGTCGGCTACACGATCTGCAACGACATGAGCTCGCGCGACATCGAAGGCGACAACCCGCTCTATTTGCCGCAGGCGAAGCTGTGGCTGGGATCGACGGCGCTGGGCCCTGGCATCCGCCCCGCCGCCGAGATTCCCGATCCGTATGCGCTGGACATCAGCGCTTCGATCCGCCGCGGGGACGACATCGTATTCACCGGGGCGGTGTCCACCAGTCGGCTGCGGCGCACCTTCGCCGAGCTGATCGGATACCTGTTTCGGGAAGACCGGTTTCCTGCCGGGGTCGTCCTTTCGACCGGAACGGGAATAGTGCCGCCGTGGGGGTTCTCGCTGCTGGAAGGCGACGTCGTCCGGATCGAGATCGAAGGGATCGGCGTCCTCGAGAATCATGTGACCCGCGGCGTCGCGGGGCCCTGACGGTGGGCCGCAGCGGCGACACTCCGATGGGTGGCGACGAGGCCGACCCCGACGCGGGCGCCTGGAACCGCCGCTTCATCGACGAAGGCTGGGACCGCGAGCCGTCTCCCTTCCTGGTGTCGCTGGACCGGATCCTGCCTTCTGCCGGCAGCGCCCTCGACGTGGCCGGCGGTCCGGGTCGCAACGCCATCTGGCTGGCGGGTCGGGGCCTCGATGTGACCCTGGCAGACTTCAGCGAGGTGGCGCTGGCGATGGCCACCGCCCGGGCGCACGAGGCCGGGGTGGAGGTGACCACGGTTCACATGGACCTGGCGGCGGATCCGCTACCGGCCGGGGCGTGGGACGTCATCCTGTGCTTCCACTTCTTGAAACGTCCCCTGTTTCCCGCCATGGCGGCCGCGCTCGCACCCGGCGGACTGCTGGCGGTGGAGTCGGCAACGGTGCGCAACCTGGAGCGGCACCCTCGTCCTCCCCGCCGCTTCGTCGTCGACGAAGGCGAGGCTCCTGCCCTGGTAGACGGGCTCGACATCGTGCGCTATGAGGAAGGCTGGTTCGACGACCGCCACGTGGCGCGCATCGCCGCCCGGCGCCCCAACCGCCGGATGCCAGGCAGCTAGTCCGAACTCACCGCCGCCGAGGTCTCAGCAGCTACCGAACCTATGCCTTATGCGGGCGTCTCGATGCCTCAAGCAGCGTGCGTGTTCGTCAGCGAATTGACCGAGATGGCGGTGATCTTGGCGTCGGACACGTTGAGATCGGCGTTGAACGCCAGCTCGGTGCATGACAGCGTGGCCGTGTCGGCCGAGGTGAAGGTATGCACCGTCGTCATCGTCGCCGGCGCCGTGTCTTGCAGCGAGCTGTTCGCCGCCAGGCCCACCCGCGCCTTGTCGAAGTCGACGCCGGCGCTCAGGGTGCATTCGGCAGTCACTTCGGTCCCTGACGGATTCTCAACCCACGCGGTGGCAATGAACACGTAGCTCCCGGCGGGGACGTCGAGAGTGATGATCTCCCGATCGAGGAACGTGGACGCGATGGGCCCGTCGTTCCACGCCGAGTAGGCCGCGGTCTCGAGCTGAGATGCGTCCTTGCCGTCGACCTTGTCGGCGTCGACGACCTGATTCACCGACAGGCGCCGCAGAAACGCTGCCATCTGCTCCCGAGTCACATTGTCCTTGGGACAGAATTTGTCGTTCGCCGGCGGGTTGCACCCCAGTGTGACCCCGGCGTCGGCCAGCCAGGAGATGTCGCCGTGGAAGATGTTCGAATCGGGCACATCCACGAACTGGTGTGACGCCCAGACGACCGTCGGCGCCGAGATCAGACCGATCACGAGCCCGAGCAGACCGAATCGGATCCTCTTGTTGAGCCTCATTGGAATCTCCCTTCTCTCGCCTCAACCAAGCCACGCTAGTCCTCGCCAAGCTGGGGCGTGCACGGTTTCACCGCCCCTTTCGGATGCCTCTAGGACCTCGGGGCGGCGACGGTCGCGCTTCCCCGTGGCCCTGCCTGATCCGGTCCGGCCGTGCGAGCGGAGTTGCTATCGAAGAAAGCTCTTGACATTCCAGTCGACTCGAAGGTCGTACGGTGTTTGTCGGAAACATGTCTGCCGGTCGGACCCAGGTCCCTGGCAGCGGAGGCAATTCGGGTGAGGGAGATGATCGAGCAGCCGCAGAGGGCCTCCGGCCGCGAGGAGCGGCCTCGACTCTCGTCGAATCTCCACCAGACCCCTAGGCAAGGATGGTGAGGAAGCCAGTCACCTTGAGAACACTGGCCCGCATCCGCCGGGGATGGGTCGCGACTGCTGCTTTCGTGATAACGGCCTTCATCACGGTTGCATTCGCCTCCCGCTTCGGGAAGCCCGGCCTGGTTGCGCCCACTCTGATAGGGAAGCCCGTACCCGCGGCCACGCTTCCGTATCTCGAAGACAGCGGAAGCCTGGCATTGGACCAGCTCGAAGGTGAGATCCTGGTGGTGAACAGCCGGGCCTCATGATGCTTGAGCTGCCGGGTGGAGCATCCGGCCCCGATCGAGACCGCTGCCGACGACAAGGACTCAGGGGTCCGTTTCATAGGAGTCCTCTATAAGGACTCTCGTGACTCCGCCATTTCTTTCGGGCCTGGACCCGCCTTCCCGGGATCCATCGCCGACCAGGAACAGCACGGTAGCGACGATGAAGACGTCCGCCAGGTTGAGCGTCGTCCCGCCGAACGACAGCCAATCCACCACCGCATTCGATGGGAAGTCAGGCCCTTGCGGGTAGCGATCGATCAGGTTCCCCGTTGTCCCGCCGATGAGCAGCGCGTAGCCGACCGGGGAGGCGCCCCTCCACCATCGGTGCCAGTGCTGCAACCGCCACGATCCCCATCGTCAGCGATGTGAGAAGCCACGTCGGCAGATCGAGTATCCCCATGAAGTTCCCCCGATTCGTTAGCGACGA
>CAZIEQ010000035.1:0-13932 GCA_964538725.1 uncultured Acidimicrobiia bacterium
CGCCCGCCCCCCCCCCTCCCGCCCCGCCCCGCCCCGCCCCGCCCTTTTTGGCGTCCGCCACCCCCCCCCCCCGCCGCTCAGCGACGCCAAAATGGAAGTCCCCTCGTTTTGGCGTTCCTCAGCGCCACCCCCCGCCGCTCAGCGACGCCAAAACGAGGGGACGGTACTCTCGGTCGATGCCGACACTGCTCCTGCTACGCCATGCAAAATCCGACTGGAACACCGCTAACGAACACGACCGCGACCGGCCCCTGAATCAGCGGGGAACGGCGGCGGCCGGGCTGGTGGGCCGCATGCTGGCCATGGCAGGCGAGGTGCCCGACCTCATCGTCTCGTCGACGGCGCTACGGGCGAGAACAACGGCCGAGCTGGCCATCGCCGCAGGCGAATGGAATGTCTCTCTTCGTGTGGATGAACGGCTCTACTACGCATCACCGGGCCAAATGGTGGCAGTGATCCGGGAGACATCCTCCAATGTGGGGCGGCTGTGTGTCGTCGGCCATCAACCCACATTCGGCCGAACGGCGTCGCTTCTCATCGGTGGCGGCAGGCTGGCGGTGAAGACCGCTTCGGTGGCGGCCATCCACTTTCCCGGATCGTGGCCAGACGTCGAACCGGGCGGAGGCAGGCTGGTGTACTTCTTCTCTGCACGGTTCTTTGAACACTTCTCCCTTTGCGGCGAACCCGAAAGACGATGACCAATGGCCTATCGGAAATCGCGCGACGTGACACCGGCTACCGCCCAGGCGGTGAAGCGATGTGCCACCAGGTTGGTCACTCCGTCTCGGTATTCGAGACGGCCGGCGATGATCAGGCCGATCTCCTTGCGAGCCGTCTCGTAGTGCTGCTCCCATATCTCGGGCAGCACAACCACGTTGAGCATCCCGGTCTCGTCCTCCAGGTTGAAGAAGCGCACCCCGCGCGCCGTGCCGGGCCGTTGGCGGTGGGTGACGATGCCGCCCACGGTGGCTCTTACCCCATTGCGCTGCGTCTGCAACGACTCGGCGATGGTGATACAGCCCGCCGCCGCCAGACTCTCCCTCACGAATGACACCGGATGGGTCACTGCTACTCCGGTCGACCATAGGTCTGCCTGATGGACCTCACCCTTACTCATGGGAGGAAACTGCGGCGGGGTGGCGCCTTCGTCCAGCGGTAGACGCCCGGGGCGCACCCTCCCCAAGGCACCCGCAGCCCACATGCCGGCACGCCTGTCCAGCGTGAGAGCCTCCAGGGCACCGGACGCGGCGAGGCCCTCGTAGGCATCGACTTCGAGGCCAGTCCTGTGGGCGAGATCCCCGGGGTTGCGAAACGGCCCTCCAACGATGCGGGCGGCTTCGATGCGGGCAATCTCCGCTTCCCCGAGGTTACGCACGTAGCGCAGCCCGATACGCAGCGCCACCGCGGGCCGGATCGGGTCTTCCACCGCACCCCGGCCCCGCCGCCACGACATGTCGGAGTAGGTGGCCAGGTCGTCGGGATCGACATCGTGGGGCACGATGGTGCAGTCGAACGCCGACTCGTTGATGTCGGGACCCAACACGATGACGCCATGATGGCCGGCGTCTTGAACCAGTGAATTGGGACTGTAAAAGCCCATCGGCTGGGCGTTCAACAGCCCGCAGAAGAACTCTGTTGGCCAGTGGTACTTGAGCCATGACGAGGCATACACGATGTAGGCGAAGGAAACCGAGTGGCTTTCGGGAAAACCGAAGGAGGCGAATCCCTGCAGTTTCTCCCAGATCTCCGCGGCGGCGGCACCGGTGATGCCGTTGGCTGCCATGCCGGCAAGGACCTCGTCCCGCAGCCTGCCCATGGCCTCGTCGGATCGTTTGTGGGTCATCGCCTGTCGCAGCCGGTCCGACTGGCCGGGACTGAAGCCGGCACATACCCGGGCCAGTTCCATGAGTTGCTCTTGGAAGACCGGCACCCCCAGCGTCTTGCGGAGTATCGGCTCGGTGGAGGGATGTGGATAGTCGATCGGCTCCTCGCCGTTGCGGCGGCGCAGGAAGGGATGCACAGAATGTCCCTGGATGGGACCGGGGCGGATGAGTGCCACCTCGATGGCCAGGTCGTAAAACGTCTTCGGTTTCATCTTGGGAAGCGTCGCCATCTGTGCCCGGGACTCGACTTGAAAAACGCCGACGGTGTCCGCCCTGGTAAGCATCTCGTATACGACCGGCTCCTGGGGAATGGCAGCCAGGTCGAGTGTCACCCCGTGGGTCTCCTCGACCATGTCCACCGTGAGATGCAACGCGTTGAGCATTCCCAAGGCGAGGAGGTCGAATTTGACGATTCCCATGGCGGCGCAGTCGTCCTTGTCCCATTGGATGACCGAGCGATCCTCCATGCGCCCCCATTCGATGGGTACGACCTGCCACAGGGGACGGTCGGATATCACCATCCCTCCCGAATGGATTCCGAGATGGCGGGGATAGCCGTCGAGACGGGTACACACGTCGAACACCAGCTCCGGGGTCAGGCCGGGCGGCAGATCCACCAGACCTTCAAGCAGTTGCGGGGAGCGGGTGTCGAGATAGCGAGTGAGGCCGTTGACCTGTGCCTGGGTGAGCCCGAAGGCTTTGCCGACGTCCTGGAGAACCGAACGGGCGCGGTAGGTGATGACGTTGGCAACCATGGCGGCGCGCTCCCGCCCGTAGCGGCGATAACAGTATTGGATCACTTCTTCACGTCGCTCGGCTTCGAAGTCGACGTCGATGTCGGGGGGGCGGTCACGCTCTTCGGAAAGGAACCGCTCGAACGGCAACTCGAGGCGAATGGGGTCGACGCGTGTCAGACCAAGGCAGCGGCACACCGCCGAGTCGGCACCCGATCCTCGGATTTGGCAGTAGATATCGCGGGAGCGGGCGAAGTTGACGATATCCCACACGACGAGGAAATAGCCGGGAAACCCCAGCTCTTCAATGATGCGGAGCTCATGGTCGATGCGGTGGCGAGCCACCTCGCCGATGCCTCCAGCCTCGCCGCGGTATGCGGTCCGGGCTCCTTCATAGACGAGATGCCGCAGGTACTCGGCCTCGGTGGTGAAAGGACCCGGTAGTGGAAAGTCGGGTAGCCGTGGAGTCACCAGAGTCAGATCAAATGCCAGGTTCCGTCCCAGGCGGGCGGCTCGCGTCACCGCTCCCGGATAACGGGCCATGCTGCGCCCCATCTCGGCGGGAGATTTGAGATGCCGCTCGTCGGTCGCGGAACTGAATCCGTCGGCGGTGTCGAGGTCGCGGCGCCCGGCGACCGCAGCCAGTACCTCTGCCAGATAGGCGTCGGATCGGATGTGATGGTGCACATTGTTGGCGGCGACCACCGGCAGCCGATGACGCTGCGCCATCTCCCACAACAAATCGTTACGCATGTCATCTTTGGCCATGCCGTGGTTCCACAATTCGACGTGGAGACGCCTGCCGAAGATGCCGTGCAGCCGGGCGGCTGCAGCGGCGGCACCCTCCATGTCCCCCTCTTCCGCTGCCCGGGGCACTGCACCCCGGCTGCATGCGGTAAGCGCTACGACGTCGTCGCATGCGGCTGCATCTTCGAGATCCGGGTAGCTGAAGACGGGACGATCCTTCTTCCCGCGAAACTGCGCCCTGGTGACCAGCTGACTGAGTGCAGCGTATCCCCGTGGAGAGCCGGCGAGGAGGACGAGGTGGTCCGTCGGCACTACCGCAGTTGGCTTAGAACCGTGATGGCGGCGAATCCTCCCCCTTCGCGGCCGATCCCTGACCGAAACGGGGCCGGGAATGGGGTTGGAAACCTCAACCCCTCCCTCGCGAGGAAGACCGATCTCAATCCCATAGACGACGGGCAGCCCGGTCTCTGCTGCCGCCTGGGAGAACTGTACGGCACCGTAGAAGCCGTCGTGGTCGGTCACCGCCAGGGCCTCATAGCCGAGGGCTGCGGCCCGGTTCACCAGGTCGCGCGGCCGGGAAGCACCGTCGAGGAAGCTGAAGTTGGTATGACAGTGCAGTTCGGCGTAGCGCATCGGCCTGCCATTCTATCGAACACATGTTCGATCAGGCCGGCTCGCCCTCCACCCTGTCCACCGCCGAAACCGCCCACGCCCTCTTTGCATTGCGGTCGGCAACCGCCACATGCAACTGCCAGCCACCAACGGGTCCCGGATCGAACCGTATCCACTGCAGACCCGCCAGGCCTTCCTCCATCAGGTGCGGCTGCAACGGCCACTGGTCGGTGAACCCTGCTGCGGCCGCGACCACCCACCATGCCAGGGATCGACCCACAGCTCCGCCGCGTCGCCGGCCGAACGTCCCCCCCGAAGCCCCCGCCCAGGCCATGAGCGCCAGCGCTTCAGACGCGTCGAGATCGACTGCTCGAACTTCTCCCGGATGGAGAACACCAAAGGCATCGCCTGCGTCGCCACTCACCGCAGAGAGCAGGCAGCTACCAGTGGACTGTTCCGCCCATGGTGCCACCAGCCCGTAGAGCGCTTCGGTCACCTCGTCGGGGTCACCCGCCTCTCCGGGAACACACTCGACATGCCCGAAGGAGGTCCTCAGCTCGGGCTCGAAGGCTTCCACCCGATCGGATCTGTAGGTGGCTGGCCGGTAATGGCTTTCGAAGGAGGCCAGTGCGGCCGGAGTTCCCAACAGGTCGAGCTCGAGGCCGTCGGCGTCGCTCAAGTCCTCACCACGCAACGTTCGCTCCGCCGCAACGAGGGTGCGCATGCGCCCATCGGCTATGCCGCCGACAAGCTCCAAGTATGGATGCGTCGATGCCGCCACTTCCCATAGCGGGCCCAAGCCGTGGCGTCCCGTTCCTTCCCGGAGCACCTGGGCAGCCCACTCGCCGGGAGCATCCAAGGCCAAGCGGTACTCTGCGTAGGCGGCGACCCCCCAAAGCTCCTTGCCACGCCCGACGGCTTCGTTGCATCTGTCACGCACCTCGACGATGCCTTCCCACACCCGGGAAGTGACGAGGGCTTCTATATGGCGCAGCAGGCCGTCGGGGTCGTTGGCTTCGATGAGGTCACTGAGGTTCACCAGCCCAGGCTATTGCCTCCACAAGCGTTGCAGCCGTTGCAGGCACATCGCCGCCTGAATCGATCCATGATCGCGTCGCTCCGGCTGCCTCCCACTCCTACTCTCCGGTCATGAAGCCGCGCACCGCCATCACCCTGGTTGTGACGGCCGCGGCACTGTGGGGCACGACCGGTACGGCGCAGGCGCTTGGTCCCGACGGCATCGACCCTCTCGCCGTGGGAACGTTCCGCCTCGCCGTGGCTGCGCCCGCGCTGTGGGTGATAGCCTCCTTTCTCGGCGAGGCACCACGACCGCCGCTTCCCCGACCTTCTCTACTGATCGCCGGAGCAGCCATGGCCTCCTACCAGCCATGGTTCTTCTCCGCGGTCGCCCGCACCGGCGTCGCCGTGGGAACTCTGGTGGCCATCGGCTCGGCGCCGATCCTGACTGCCGGTGGCGTCTGGCTGCTGGAGAGGCGCCGCCCCGGCCTCGGGTGGTGGACGGGCACGGGGATCGCCGGCCTGGGACTGATGCTGCTGCTGAGACCCTCTTCGGGCGTGGACGCCGCCGGTGTCGGCCTCGCCGTGATGGCGGGGATCTCCTACGCAGCCTATGCGCTTGCCGCCAAGCGGCTTCTCCCTGCCGCATCTCCGGTGCGTGCCATGGCAGCGGTGTTCACCGTGGCCGCGATCGGGGGGATCGGCTGGCTTCCGTTCACCAACACATCCTGGGCCGCGTCGACCGCCGGAACGGCGGTGATACTCCACCTCGGATTGGTTGCCACCGCCGTCGCCTACGCGCTGTTCTCCGCAGGGCTGCGCATCATCCGGGTCGACACCGCCGCCACCCTGTCCCTGGCCGAGCCGCTGGTGGCAACGTTGCTCGGCGTGGTCATCCTCGGCGAGACACTGACGGGGGGGACTCTCCTGGGGGCAGCTGCCCTCGCAGTCGGCCTGATCGTGGTATCAGCCGACGAGATCGGCGAGCGTCGTCAGGGTGCCGATGTCGCCCACTGACGCCAGCAACGTTCCCACACCGGCATCCTCCCAGGCGGCCAATCGATCGCGGATTCGTTCCCGAGGGCCCACCAGCGATATCTCGTCCACCAACTCGTCCGGCACCGCCGCCACCGCGGCTGCCCTGTCGCCCGACAGGTAGAGGTCCTGAATGGTCGCCGCCGCGGCCTCAAAGCCGTAGCGGCAAGCCAGATTGTTGTAGAAGTTCTTCCCCCGCGCCCCCATGCCCCCCACATATAGTGCCACCATCGGCTTGATGGAAGCCCAAGCTGCCTCGAGGTCGTCGCCGAGCACCACCGGGACACTGGGAGCGACATCGAATCGCACCCCCTTGCCCTCGTCACCGGCCGCGGCGAACCCTGCAGTCAGCGCCTCGCCCCACACCGCGGAGGCCCTATACGGCGAGTAGAACATCGGTAGCCACCCATCGGCGATCTCGGCGGTGAGTTGGACGTTGCGAGGTCCGATGGCAGCCACGTATATCGGTATCTCCCCGCCGGGGTGCAAGGTGATCCTGAGGGGCTTCCCCAGACCTGTGGCGTCCGCACCGTCGTAGGGGATCCGGTAGTGGGTGCCGGCAAAGGTGACCGGCTCCTCCCTGGCGATGATGCGGCGGATCACCGTGACATACTCACGGGTGCGTTGCAGCGGCCTTCCGTAGGCGATACCGTGCCAACCCTCGACCACTTGCGGACCGGACGCACCCAAACCCAAGCGGAACCTCCCCCCCGACAACTCATCGAGAGTCACGGCCGTCATCGCCGCCATCGCCGGGGTACGCGCAGGCATCTGCAGCACCCCCGAGCCGACACGGATACGGTCGGTGTGTGCCGCCAGCCAGGTCAGCACGGTGACGGCATCGCTGCCATATGCCTCCGCCACCCACACCGAATCGAAGCCGAGACGGTCGGCTTCTTGGACCAACGGAACGTGGTTGGGCAGCCGCCTGCCCGAGTAGCCCAAGAACAGACCTATCCGCATCGCCCTCTCCGTCCCACAGTGGCCTGTCGGATACTACGTCGATAGCATGCCCCGGCGTGTCGGCTCGCTGGTGGAGATACGTTCCGTTCGCGCCTCTGACGGCGGCGGCCGTGGTGGCAGCTCAGATCCTCTACACGGGTCACCGCCGCGACCTGCCGTCGTTCACCAACCAGGACCCTTCGGGCAGCTTCGGGGGTGGCAACGCAGCCGCCCTGCGCATCGTGGCGCTGGGAGATTCCTCCATCACGGCTCCGGGTGTCGAGCCACTGGACGACTGCTGGATCCGCCGTGTTGCCATCGAGCTGGCAGCCGAACGGCGGGTCGAGCTGACCAGCGTCGGCAGAGGTGGGGCCAAATCCCGCGATGTGCTGACAAGCCAGGTAGGGCAGGCCAACGCTCTGGGTGCAGACCTCGCTCTGCTGTCGGTGGGCGCCAACGATGTCCTCCGGCTGACACCGCTGCGGCGTTTCGAGGCCGAGATGATCGAGATATGCGCTCGGCTGGTGCCCAACGTCGGCACCGTCGTCATCCTGGGAGTCGGTGACCTGGGAACCATCCCCCGGCTGCCCCGCGATGTGGCGTGGTGGGTGTCGCGCCGGGCCCGACGAGCCAACAGCATCGCACGGTCGATGGAAGATCGGTTCGACACCGTTGCATCCTGCGATCCGTGGACGACGATGACGGGATTCCGCACGCGGGACCCACGTCTATGGGTGGGCGACCGATTCCACGCTTCGGCCGCCGGCCACGAGATCTTCTACAAGGGGGCGCTACCCGTTGTGCGGAAGGCGCTGGCCTCTGTCGAGTCGCCACCCTGAGCCATCTCGGCTGCTCAGTACCTGGATCGCTCCAGCACTATGTCACCCGACAGCGTTTTGATGCGAAGCGACGCCCGGTGACTCACCGGTTCCGAGTCGTCGGAGTCGAACACGTGACGCACGTCGCCCGATAGTGTCTGCAGGTCGACTTCGAGCTCGCTGCCCGCCCGGATACCGACGCGAACGTCTCCCGACAGCGTCTTGGCCTGCAACGCATCCCCGTCGAAGCACCTGATACGAACGTCACCGGCAGCCGTCTTGGCAACGACCCTTCCCTCGGCAACCCCTATGTCGGCGTCTCCCGAGGCAGTGGTGAGCTCGGTCGCGCCGCGAACACAGCCAACGTGGAGGTCACCCGAAGCGGCCGCACACCGCAGGTCACCTTCACATTCGCTGATCTCGACATCCCCCGAAGCAGTCTTCAGCCTGGCGGCACCTCTTATATCGCCGACGCGGATGTTTCCCGAGGCGACACCGGCGTGCAGCGAGCCCAGCGGTACCTCTGCGATCAGGTTCGCCGACCCCAGCTTGGCTTCCACATGGAGCCCTGACGACCCGGCGACGGTGACGTCGAAGGACGAAGACATCCCGAGGATGCCGCCGCGCTCGGTGGCGATGGTGATGGTGTCGCCCTGCTTCTCGATGCGGAGGTCTGCGGCCCGCTTGCCCCGCACTGCCACCTCGATCTCTCCTTCCGTCCCGGTGATCAGGCGAAGAGTCCCCGCCGCCAACTTGACGACGACGCGGGCATCATCGCCGACCTCGAACGTCTCGGCACGATCGGTCACGTGCGCAGCTTCCCGGTGACGCGGTGGCCCCTTCCCCGGCCGCCGCGGCTGCGCGACGACAAGGACTTGACGACGAAGCTGTTGAGCGAGTCGCCCGCCTCCCGGGCAGCCTCTTCGATGATGCCCTTGAGCGAGGCAGGGAGACGCAGCGTCAGGCGCGCCTCGACGTCATCACCCGCGTCGATGTCGGGCGGGGCAAGCCGGGCACGGATCCCAGGTTGCCCATCGACGACCACCACCTCAACGTCGTATTCGGGAGCCTGGGCGGTGAACTCACCCGCCACCTGACCGGCGATGCCGACTGCCAAACCCTGCACCGCGGGTCGCAACGCCGCCACCAGCGATTCGACGGACACCTCGCGGGCCTGCTGGGCGAGGGCCAACTGATTGGCGAGGTGACCTTCGAACTCGGTGAGCGCGCTATCCAGATCCATGACACCAGCATGATGTCATAGTGGCACAGTGTCAAGCTTGGATGCCGGCATGCCCAAGAGTGCACATCCAGTTCCCATCGCCTACGATGGCTCCATCGGGGAGCTCGGGCGACCGGGCTGAGAGGGCGGCTACATGCCGCCGACCCGTGGAACCTGATCTGGATAATGCCAGCGAAGGGAAACGATGGGCCGAACCGGAGTGGTTTTCGCAGGAGGCGAAGCCCCGCGGCGCCTCCCGATCCCACCGCACGACTTCGCGGTCGCCGCCGACTCCGGGCTGCATGTCGCAGTCGACGAGGGCATCGACGTCGACTTGGTGGTCGGCGACTTCGACTCGGTGGAACCTGCTCTGGCGGCCGGACTACCGCTAGAGCGCTATCCCGTCGACAAAGACGCGACCGATCTCGAGCTGGCGGTAGCAGCAGTGATCTGCCACGGATGCGAGCGGCTCGTCGTTATTGGAGCCGAGGGCGGGCGCCTGTCACACCTCCTCGGCGCAGTCGCCGTCCTGGCCGCGGCAGCAGAGGAAGGAGCTACGGTGGAATGGCGCACATCCTCGGCGACGGCGCATCTCGTCATCGACGAGGTCACCGTACATGGAAAGCCGGGAGATCTGATCAGCCTGATCCCCACCGGTGGCGATGCCACCGGCGTCACCACCGAAGGTCTGCGATGGCCGCTCGACGGCGAAACCCTGCTGTTCGGCTCGAGCCGTGGCGTCTCCAACGAGTTGGCGGAGTTGCAGGCAACGGTGACGGTCGGCTCAGGCCTCCTCGCCGTGGTGCACGAGGAACCGGAGCCATGAGCCGCCTCCGTTGCGGCTTGATCGCCGTTGTGGTGCTGTCGTCGTCGTGCTCGTCGGGCGCCGACGTGACGCTGCTCACCCACGATTCGTTCTCCATCAGCCAGGACGTGTTGGACGGGTTTACCGCGGAGACCGGAATCGAAGTCGACGTGCTGCAGGCAGGTGACGCAGGAGGCATGCTCAACCAGGCGATCCTCACCAAGGACAACCCGGTGGCCGACGTCATCTTCGGTGTCGACAACACGTTTGCCTCTCGCGCCCTCGATGCCGGCATCCTCCTTCCCTACGAACCCGTCGCGCTGGCGATGGTGCCCGAATCCCTGCAAATCGACCCCGGCCACCGTCTCATTCCCATCGACTTCGGCGACGTGTGCCTCAACTACGACAGGAATGCGATCGCAGACGAGCGGGCACCTCAGGATCTCAAAGACCTCACTGAAGAGCGTTTTCGCGACCAGCTGGTGGTGGAGAACCCGGCCACGTCCTCTCCCGGCCTGGCGTTTCTGCTGGCGACGATCGCCCGTTTTCCCGACGACTCCGCCTACACATGGATGGACTATTGGAGGGACCTGCGGGCCAACGGCGTCCTGGTGACCGATGGTTGGGAAACCGCCTACTACACCGAGTTCTCCGGCGGCGCCGGCGCCGGTGACCGCCCTCTCGTGGTGTCCTACGCCTCGTCGCCGCCTGCCGAAGTGATCTTTGCCGACCCGCCGATCGACGAGGCGCCCACCGCGGTCGCCACCGGTGGATGTTTCCGCCAAGTCGAATACGCCGGCATCCTCGCCGGCACCGATTCGGAAGACGCGGCCGGCATGTTCCTCGACTTCATGCTTTCCCTGCCCTTCCAAGAGGACGTGCCGCTCAACATGTTCGTCTACCCCGCCAACCGCGATGCCGCCCTGCCCCCCGAGTTCGTGAAATACGCTTCACCCGCAGAGTCACCTCTCGTCGTCGACCCCGCCGCCATCGAAGCCAACCGAGAACGGTGGATAGACGAGTGGACAGACATAGTCATCCGCTAGAACGCCTCGGCCGTCTCGTCGTGTGGAGCATCCCGCTCCTGTTCATCGGCTATCTGTTCGTCTGGCCACTGGGCCGAATCCTGTGGCGGGGGCTGGTACCCGGCGACGGGGTCGACCTGACCCCCTTTTCCGACGTGCTCACCGACTCCGGCCTGCGCTCTGTCGCCTGGTTCACGCTATGGCAGGCTGTGGCGTCCACCGCGCTGACCCTGGCAGCCGGCATCCCACTGGCGTACGTGTTTGCCCGCTATGACTTTGCAGGCAAGCGCCTGCTGCACACACTGTTGACGATTCCCTTCGTGCTGCCAACCGTGGTGGTGGGCACCGCCTTCCTCGCCTTCCTCGGTCCCGAGGGGCCGCTGGGGGTCGACCTGCGGCGCACGGTATGGGCCATCCTCGCCGCCCACGTGTTCTACAACCTGGCTGTGGTCATGCGAACAGTCGGCGCGACGCTGACCCATCTCGACCCAACCATGACGGAGGCGGCTCGCAACCTGGGAGCCTCGCCGTTGCAAACGTTGCGCCGGGTCACACTTCCCCTGGTGGCCCCGTCGGTGGCAGCGGCGACAGCCATTGTGTTCCTCTTCAGCTTCACGTCCTTCGGAACCGTGCTGATCCTCGGCGGGCCCCGCTACGCCACCATCGAAGTCGAGATCTACCGCCAGGCAACTGCGCTGTTCGATCTCGGGGTGGCCGCGGCGCTGGCGGTCGTCCAGCTCGTGGCAGTCACGGCGGCCCTCGCCGTCTATGGACGCTTCCAACGGCGCCGATCCACGCCGGGTCTCCTCACAGTCGCCAGCGGCCGCCGGGCCTCCACACCCGGCGGACGTGCTGCGGTGGCGGTGACACTCGCCGGGGGACTGGCGGTGGTTGGATTCCCCATGTGGTATCTGGTGCGGGCCGCACTCGACACTGCCGGCGGCTTCGGCTTCACATGGTTCACCAGGCTTGGCAGCCATCGGGATCTCGTCGTTGATCCGGCGCAGGCGATCGGCAACTCCTTGCTCTACGCGGCCGTTGCACTGACCGCGACTCTGGTCGTCGGGGGACTCATCTCAATCGTCGTGTCACGACGCGAGTCCCGGTCGGTCGGATGGTTCGACACCCTGGTGATGCTGCCGCTGGGAACTTCCGCTGTGACCCTGGGTTTCGGCTTCATCATCGCCCTCGACCGACCCTTCGACTTGCGAGGGACCTGGGTGCTGGTACCACTCGCCCACGCGCTGGTGGCCATCCCGCTCTTTACGCGCGTCGTGGTGCCTGTTCTGAAGTCCATCGACCCGCTGCAGCGTGACGCCGCAGCCGCCCTGGGAGCCGGCCCCTGGCAGGTCCGGCGGCTCATCGACTTTCCGATGGCCCGGCGCGCGGTCGCCGTGGGAGCAGCCCTCGCGATCGCGGTATCGCTCGGCGAGTTCGGTGCCACTGCCTTCGTAGCCCGGCCCAACGCACCCACGATCCCGATCGCCATCTTTCGGTTCCTCTCCCAACCGGGAGCGGTCTCTCTCGGCACCGCGGCTGCCATGAGCGTCGTGCTGTTGCTCGTCACCGGAGCGGTCGTTGCCGCCGTCGATCGCACAGGCGAGATCGGGACGTTCTGATGCTCGAGCTTCAAGACGTCGGCATGACCTTCGGCACGACAGCGGCATTGGCCGACGTCCACCTGCAGCTGGGGCCCAGTGAGGTCCTTGCCGTGCTGGGCCCATCGGGATGCGGCAAGACGACGCTGCTGCGAGTCGTCGCCGGGCTCGAACCGCACCACACCGGGCGGGTGCTGTGGAATTCGACAGACGTAACTGGTATTCCGCCACACCGTCGGCGCTTCGGGCTCGTCTTCCAAAGCTACGCCTTGTTCCCTCACCGATCGGTGGCAGGCAACGTCGCTTTCGGCCTCGAAGTCACCGGAGCATCGGCAGTCGAGACGGAACGGCTCACCGCCGACGCCCTCCGGCTGGTCCGGTTGGAACATCTGGCCGACCGCCGCATCTCCGACCTGTCCGGAGGCGAACAGCAGCGGGTGGCACTGGCACGGGCACTCGCTCCCCGACCCAGGATGCTGATGTTCGACGAGCCGCTGGGAGCCCTCGACCGTGAACTGCGAGAGCGGCTGCTCGGCGAGCTCATCACCCTGCTCGCGGAAACGGCTGTGCCCGCCGTGTACGTCACCCATGACCAGGAGGAGGCGCTGGCGGTGGGACATCGGGTGGCGGTGATGCGTCGCGGCCGTATCGTCCAAATCGGCACACCCGAACAGGTGTGGCAACACCCAGCGGATGAGTTCGTCGCCGGGTTCGTCGGCTTCACCAACCTCACTCCGTATCGGCGGCAGGGAACCCGGGCAGTCACAATCTGGGGTGACTTCGATCTGCCTGCCTCCTCACCCACAGATGGACTGGCAGCGGCGCGACCCGACGCCGTCGGGCTGTCTCCCGACGGGCCGTTAGAGGCAACGGTCACCGAGGTCGTCTTCCGAGGGGGACGCTGGGACGCCATGTTGCGCCTCGCAGACGGCACCGTGCTGAGGGCGTCGTTGCAACAGCGACCGACCACGGCCACGGTGCGCTGCGCCGTCGATCCACAAGCAACAGTGTTCCTCCCCCGAACCCCTTGACGGCAGCATCGTGCTGCTGATACTCGGAAACATGCGTAATCTCATCGTTGCTTGTTCCGTGGGTGTTGCCTTGTCTGCCACGTCTGGCTGGGCGGCCGCCCAGGTTCCCCGTTCCGGAGATGCGCCTCCGGCGGCGCGGGAACTCCGGCCGGTGCCGCTTCCGGCCTTGGGAGCAGTTTTCTGGGCTTCGCCGTCTTCTGCAACATGGACGGTGAGCCGGGGTGACAACCTGTGGCGAATTGCGGCCACCGCGGCCGGGCACGAGGACATCGCCGATTACTGGAGACGGCTGATTACGGCCAACGCCGGCCTGCTGCGCTCGGGTGATCCCGATCTGATCTACCCCGGCGAACAGATCGTCCTTCCTGAGAACTGATCAGCCGGCAGCGACTGCAGCGATCTGGGGGATGGGAACGATCGTGCGCTCATCGCCCGCCACTATCAGATAGTCGCACCACGGCTG
>CAZIEQ010000036.1:0-13861 GCA_964538725.1 uncultured Acidimicrobiia bacterium
CCGCGTCCACCCCGTGCTCGGCGGATTCCACCTCTCCCGATTGCTCTAGCAAGCGCACACTCCGCATACTGCGGAGTGGAAGCGGCGGATGCACCCGGCGGTGCTCTCCACGCGTGGGGGGGAGTCGCCTCCTCTCCGAGCCTCCCCGGTACCCCGTCCCTGACCGGATACCGGTAGCCGCACCCGTCACACACCAGTTCATCGTCGACTTCGGTGAGACCGCCCCCGCAGCGTATGCACTGCATGATCTGCAACAGCTCGTCTGGGACCATCGTCATCCTCCTTGGGCAATCGTTCTCACCGCCATCGACATATCATCGACGGCGGCGGCCTCATCGGCCTCGATGTTGAGCCGCAACACCGGCTCGGTGTTGGATGGACGCAGGTTGAACCACCGATCCTCGTACATCACCGTCAATCCGTCCAGACGGTCGATGTTTGCGTCGGTGAAAGCATCGGCAACACGTTCCATCACCCCGACGGGATCATCCACCGCCAGGTTGATCTCTCCGGACTGGTAGTACGGCTCGTACGCCATTCGCAGCTCCGAAAGCGGCACCCCCGCCTCCGAAACGACTTGGAGCACTACCAGTGAGGCGAGGATCCCCGAGTCGGCCCTGTAATTGTCCCGAAAGTAGTAGTGGCCGGAATGCTCGCCGCCGAACACGGCGCCGCTTTCCGCCATCACCTGTTTTATGAAACTGTGGCCTACGCGGGTGCGGATCGGCGTGCCGCCGCCGCGACGCACGGCTTCGGGAACGGCCCGACTGCAGATCAGGTTGTGCACGATGGCAGCGCCTGGTTCCCGCTGTAGGAACCAGGCGGCGATGATGGCAGTCACCGTACTCCCCGGCAGCGGCTGCATGCGGTCGTCGACGAAGAACGCCCGGTCGGCGTCACCGTCGAAGGCGATTCCGAGATCCGGCTTGGAGGCTTCCATCTCCCGTATCAGGTCGACGAGGTTCTCCGGCCGCAGCGGATCGGCCGGATGGTTGGGGAAGGTGCCGTCCGGCTCCAGATACAGCCCCTTCATCGCGACGGGCGTGCGGGCCATGACGGCAGGGAGCACGCATCCAGCCATGCCGTTACCGCCGTCGACGACGACATGGAGCGAGTCCATTCGCCCTGCCGAAACGACGCCGAAGAGGTGGTCGACGTAGTCCGCAGAGATGTCCCACACTTCTCGAAAGCCTTCGCCGGATTCGTCAGGGACCGGCGCCTCGGCGATACGGCGTACATCGCCCAACCCGGAATCTTCCCCGACGGGCCGGGCACCTGCCAGACACAGCTTGATCCCGTTCCATTCCGGAGGGTTGTGTGAGGCGGTGATCATGGCGCCGGGCATGTCGTAGCGGCCGGCGGCGAAATAGACCATGTCGGTGGTCGTCTGCCCCAGATCGACCGCAGCGGCCCCGGCCGCAGACATCCCACCGGCGAAGGCTGCCGCCAGAGCCGGCGACGACAGACGGCAGTCGCGTCCCACCGCGACCGCGGGAGCTTCGGCAAAGCGAGCGAAGCCGAACCCGATGCGACGCGCCGCCTCGACGCCGAGATCCCGGGGAACTCGACCTCTGATGTCGTATGCCTTGAAGATCGTCGCCAGGTCCACTGCAATCCCCTTCGAGTCGCCGCCGCGAATCGATGCCGCCGCGGTTGCCCGACCCTAGACTCCGGCGTCCGTGAACAGGCCCCGGGTCACCGTCGTCATACCGATCCACAACGAGGCCGGATACCTGCCCGAGGCCATGCCGAGGCTGCTCGCCGAGTTGGAAGATGTCGCCGCCGACATCGACATTCTGCTGGTGGAGAACGGTTCCACCGACAGCACGGCAGATGTAGCTGCAGGTTTCGCGGCCCGTCATCCGCATGTGGCGACGCTCCGTCTGCCCGAACCCGACTATGGGGCGGCCATGCGGGCCGGTTTCCTCACCGCCCGCGGTGACTGGGTGGTGAACTTCGACATCGACTTCTTCTCGGGGAGCTTCCTCAACTCCGTGTTGCGGGCCGGCCCCGACGCCGACGTCGTGCTGGCCTCGAAACGGGTGGCAGGCTCCGCGGATCACCGTCCGTTGCTGCGCCGGCTCGGCACCAGAGTGTTCAACCTTCTGCTGACCATCCTGTTTCGTTCCCGGGTGTCCGACACCCACGGGATGAAAGCCATCCGGGCGCATGTGGTGGCCGACGTGACACCTCGGGTGATTTCCACACTCGACCTTTTCGATACCGAGCTGGTCCTTCGAGCCGAACGGGCCGGTTATCGCATCGTGGAGACTCCGGTGCAGGTCATCGAGCTGCGCACCACTGGGATGGGCCTGCTGCGACGGGTTCCCCGTGTGCTGGCAGGGTTGTGGACTCTCAGGCGGAGATTCGCTCGCGAAGGCCGCTCAGCACGTCGCGGCGACGCCGTCTGATCCAAACCATTGTGCCCAGGCCGGCGAGCGCACCCAGGGTGAGGAGCCAGCCTCCCGTCTCTGCCCACGTGTTCTCGAAGACGATCTCGACGTCCTCCTGGGTTGGGACGACGACCATCAGCGACGGCGCCGCCCGCCACGGGCCTTCGGCACCCCGAGCCTTCCAGTTGGGGAAGTCACTGACCTTGACGAGATGCGGGATGCCAACCGCCGTCGTATGGAACGAGATCCTGTCGTCTTCGAGAACGACGTCGCTGACCTCGCCGGTGGCGAAGGTGGGCTGCGAATTCGTCGTGAAGGGAGGCCGTGCCGCTTCGGTACGCGGCCATTCGGCGGGGCCGCCCTCGACGAGCCACTGGTCCAGGTTGTCGACGTCGTCGTACCAGGCCAGGGAGGCTTCGACGAAGCTCTCGTCGCCCTCATAGACCACGGGTACGGTTTGGGCTACGTCGACCAGTCCTGAGTCGGGAGCTGCGAACACCGTCCACGGCGGGGATTCTGCGAGGATTTCCATGTGTTTGGACGCCTCGACCCGGGCGATGTCGGTGAACGACACGTAGTAGCGGACGTTGTAGAGCGGAAGGTGGTCCATCGCCCGGTCGAAGTCGAGGTTGTGGTATTTCAGCCCGCCTATCGGATTGGAGGGACGCTCCGACACCTCAGCGGCATTGAGGAAGTGGAAGGGCGTCGTCAGCGACGATTCGAAGAGCAAGCCCTCCATCGACGGATGGTCTTCCGACCAGTATGGAAACAACATCAACGCCATCGGTGTCCCGTAGCGGTTCATATCACTGTTGGCTTCCCACATGACCCTTCCCGGGGGCAGGCTGTCGATGGTGGTCATCAGCGTCGAGTACTCCGTCCATGCTTCTCCCTTGCCTTCATAGCCGGTGTAGTTCCACTTCGCCCAGCTACCGAGGAAGGAGATGCCGGACAGGCCGGCAACGAGGAACAAGAGAGCTGCAGAGCCGGTTCCCACCGCCAGCCAGGTCTCCCGGTGGAGGGTGCGCCGGGTCACCTCCGTGACAAACAGGCCTACCGCCGCTCCTGCGAGCAGGAATGCTGTCAGATACCAGTAAGGGAGCAGCCGGGCGTTGTACAGCTTGGTGAAGTCGAACTCGCTGATGAGCAGATAGCCGGCTATGGGCAGCACCGCAAGGATGGCGAGAGGCATGACGTCGAGCCTCTTCACCCCCAACCACACGAGGCCTATCGAGGCCAGGACGACCACGACCCACAGTTCGCGGGGAAACACCTTGTCCATACCGCGAACCGGGTTCCATCCCATGTCGGTCGTGAAGGTGGACGCTCGTGCCAGAAGCGGCAGCGCCCAGAATCCGGCGAGGGCGAACCCGACGCCCCATGAGCCGAGCACCGGCGACCCGCCGCGGCGGCGGAACAGGATCGGCAGCGACGCGGCGATTACCACCAGCGTCGTGATGAGGTGCGACAGCGCGGTGAGAGCGAGAAAAATGCCGGCGGCGGCACTGAACCGCTGCCCGCGCCGTGAAGCGCGGATCACGAGGCCCAGATACACCAGCGACAGTGCCAGGGACCACGAGAAGGAGTACTCACCCGCCAGCGTGGCGGGAATGTTTCCACCGAAGATGGTGTGCGACTCCATATAGACGAACGTGCCTCCGGCAGCGGCCGAAACCGCGGATACCGGCCGTGACAGGCCGATGCTTCTCATGAGGAAATAGGCCGCGAAGGGCAACCCGACGACACCCATGACGGTGACGAGCTTGAAAGCGACTCCGTATGGAACAAACGGCACCAGGTCGAGGAGCACGATGGTGAGCGCCGGCAGAGGAAAGTAGAAGTAGAGGATGGGAAACCCGGCATACCAGCCGTTGCTCCACCCGGTGATGCGGAAATCCGAAAGCAGATTGTCCCGCAGGTAGGCGGGTATGTAGACGTGGGCACCCATGTCGCCTCCGGTGGGCGTACTGGAGGACAGCAGCAGGGGCGGGTTCATGACGATGAGAGCTGCAAGACCGGCCACCGCCAGCGTGCCCACAGTGACGATGCGGGGAACTGTCCAGCGGGCGGCCATGAAGGCGAGGCTAACGAAGGGCGGGTTCTACCGAGGCTGCGGAAGGCAGGCTATCCACGGGCCTTGCGCGCCAGGTCGAGCACCGATCCCAGCTCCACGGCGACGCCGTCGCGATTCCACCACCTGCTGTCGCAGCGGTGGCAGGAGTAGAAGGTAACTCGGGTGTCATCGGGCAGCTTGATGTCTATCTCGATGGCATCTTCTGAGCCGCAGTTGACACAGGGGACTCCCGGCTGCGGTCCGCGGCGGCCCTTCTTGGGATCGTCCATCTCTCAGTCCTCCAGCTTGCCGACATAGCGGGTTCGACGCCTTCCGTCCTCACGCCAGTATGCATACCAGTACGGACCGTGGGGGCAACGTGTGCAGTTGTCCTTCCCGCAGCGGACCATTTGACGCCGCAGTTTCATCTGACGCATGGCGGCCAGTTCGACGCCGTGGCGTTCCAGCTGCGCTTGGGCGAGCATGAGCAGCCGCCGCAGTTCGTGCTCGTCCATGCTGCGTACCGCATCCACGACGTCACGGTCGAGCATCCCCGTCAGGCGACATCCCGGGCGACGAACAGGGGGCGAACCGGCCGGCGGCGGTCGGTGAGCACCCACCCCACCGGAGGGGTGAGGCGGGCAGCGTGGACCTCGCACAACGGATATCCGGGCTCATCGGCACCGATTTCCACCAGCCACACCCGGCTTTCCTCATAGTCAAAGCCCATCATGGCGCCGGCAGGAGCACCACACCGTGAGCAGCGTTCGATCATGACCCGACCCTAGGAAGAGGCGACGGGATCGCGGTGCATTTCACCGATCACCGCAACCTTGGGGAGGCGTCGGTCAGCCTGCGAGTGGTATGCCGGTGACGAACATCAGGCTCTCGGTATCACTCACGGACCAGCCCACGGTCACCGGGCGGGTCGAGTCGACACGCAATCCAGCGAAGTCCGCGTCGACCAGCGTCACCCGACGCAGCGCGCCGCCGGGCAGAGCAACCTTTTCGACATGTCCGCTGCCGTCGAGGTCGGCCACCGTAACGGTGGCGTTTTCGCCGCCCGTGTTGAGAACCCACACCGAGACCACGCCCCGGGTAGTCCCGGCCCCCGGCAACAGCCAGGTGGCGGCGGGTTCGTCGAGACCCACGGTGCCCGCCAGACCATCGGCAGAGTCGTTGACCACCACCGCCGCGATGGGGGCGTCGGCCCTCACCCTGACGGCCAGAGGCCCTTCCGCCAGGCCTGCCAGCGGCATCCGCAGGGTCTCCCCCCCGACCAGGGAAAAGGGGGCGGGTCCGGGAACGGGCCCTTCGGGGGTGAACACATCCACTTCGACGATGGCAGTGGAAGGTCCGGGATTGGCGACGGTAATAGTGGCGTTTCCTGCGGAAGCAGCGGTGACCGGGAACTCCCAGCTGGTTGACAGCGAGGTTCCCGTCCAGGTCGCCTCGTCGGACGCGTCGCCCAACAGCAGCGCAGGAATGACGATCCCTTCCGAAGTCGTGATCGTGAAACTGAGCGATTCACGCAGGCGCAGCTTGTCCTGCAGCTCGATGTCGTCCCAGCTTCGCCCCGAAACGACGCGGGCGGCAAACTCGGGGAGAGGCTCGGTGCCGAATTCGGACACCGCCACCACGTCGACGCGTGCCGTCTCGGGAAACGGGTTGAACAGCCGCAGCACGAGGCGCTGGCCTTCCATGGTGGAACCACCTGGCAGGTGCCACACCTTGGGAAGCTGTGCCAGGCAGGCTTCACCTGCGAGGATGTCGTCGTTCTCCACGATGGCAGCAACACCCAGCGAGGCCTTGGTCACCTCAACGAAGGCAGGGGCAGCGCCGCGCAGCGCAACGTCGGAAGCGGTTACGACCCGGGCTCCGGGACCCGGGAATGTGACCTGCTGGGTGTCAGCGGGCTCGCCGGGAATGGGATGCGGCAGCGAAAGGAGTGCGGTGGCACTCTCAGTAACGCCGATGGCGAACAGGCTGTCGCGGGTGGCATCGGCTTCCGCCCACGGGCAGTACCACACTCCGGCGGCGGCAAGAGTTGCCAGATCCTCACCGCGGCCCGCGAACTCCGGTTGGGGGACGGCTGGGGGTGGCGCCAGCGCCGCCGCGGAGATGCCGAAGAACGCGATCAGACTCATCCACGCCGCCCGTTTCAGCGAGGTTCTCATCGGGCTCGTCTCCCCACACCGGCGGCCGCCAGCAGCAACAATGCCCCCAGCCACCACAGGGCCATCATCGCCTCGCGGTGGAGTTGATCGTCCGGGTTGAAGGTCACCCTGCCGGTAGCCGATGCCGTCTCGTTGGCCCAGCCTTGCTGCGACCATGGTGGCGGACCCCAGCGCTGGTCGCCGTTCTCGGCGAAGTAGACCCGGCCGGAGGCGTCGGCGGGACCCGTGTAGCCCGGCGGGTCCCACTGCCAGATCGTTCCGTCTTCGGCCACCGCCCGGTGGGCATCCACGTCGGACAGAAACACCGGCTGACCGAGCCCGGGTAGCTCTGCCATGTCGAGCTGCCCGTCGAACACTCCGGCAAACGCCGTCGAACCTTCGAGCACGATCCATCTGATCCCGAACGGAGCCAAAGCTTCGCCGGCGCGCGCCTCTTCCCCAGCAATGATGGACCGCAGTGTGCGCTCCAACTCTTCGTCGCCGTAGCGAGCATCTCCGAGGCGAGCTTCCCACAACTCAGGGACCGGAGCCGACACCACCCGGTAGGCAGCACCGTCGAGGTGACGAGTGTCGCCGGGAAGGAGATCCCGCTCGCCCGCGATCAGAATGCGGGAGCCCAGCGGAGCATCGACGGCGGCGGTGAAGTTGAACGTCTTGCGGTAGAGATCTGCGGGCAAACCTGCGCGCCCCGGTAGGCCGGTGACGACGGCGCCGGCCATCAGTGCGACCCCGGCCAGCAGCCCGACACGTGTTGCCATCCGGCGCACCGTCTCCGCGTCGTGGATCCGGCGGGGCGCGTCGAAGGCGGCGGCAACGATCGCGGCACCACCGACTGCAGCCAGTACAAGGCCGGCAGCGGCCGGTTCGCGACCCCATTCGTATGAGCCGCTGCGGGCAAGAAGAGTGCCTGCAGCGAACACTGCACCGCCCCATCCGGCCACGGCCAGCAGAACGCGGTCACCGGCGACGAGAATCGCTCCGGCGGCAACAGCCACCACTGCCACCAGTGGCCAACCCGGCTCCCAGAACCGCAGCGGACCATCATGGAGATAGGTGTCGAGATCGACCACCAGGAACCACGGAATCAACAGCGGCAGCGCCAATGCTGCAGCCGCCACCGCTCGCAGGGGAGCTCCCCACCTTCGTCCCTCGCCGATGAGAGCCCACAGCAGTAGCGCCACCACCGGCACCGGAAGCAGCACAGGGACGAGGGCCGCGGTGGCTCCTGTGAGGAGGGCCGCCCTCGGCAAAGCCGCCAGGCGGCCCCGCAGTGAGGAAGGAAAGGGCCGCGCAGATGCTCGAATCGCCCACGGCAGCATTCCGACGGCGAGAAGTGCAGTCCATTCTGTCGTGTTGCCGAGGGCTGCAGCGCCCGGCCCGCCGACGAGGATCACCCCGGCGACATACGCCGGGGCGGACCTGACCCCCCAGGATCGCATCAGCCTGGCGAACCCGACCACCCCCAGCCACATGACCCCGACTGTGAGCACTGCCGCCGTGAGGCCTGGTTTATCGAACAGAACCCGCTGCGCGATGGCAAAGGCCCCCAACGAGGGGTGGAGCGGCTCGGGGGAACCGAGCCCGGCGACGTTCCAGCCGCCGGCGTACGCCTCCAGCAGCGAGGAGGCCTTGGACGGCAGCGGCAACGTGTATCCGACGGCGGGCAGACGTCCCGCCCAAATGGATCGTGTGGAGAACACGACATAGGCGAAGGTGCCCAGCCCGGCGAGAAAGGCAGGACTCCGCAAGGTGTGTTGACCCGCGCCCATGATGGCCGACAGACCCGTCCCGGGACGGTCGGGAAAGAGGTCACCGAGACGTTCTGCGATGTCGGTGCCCAGCTGGCGCATTCGCACCGAGCCGGTTATCTGATAGCACAACAGCTCGGCGTCTCCGGCGGTGCGATGACGCCGGGCCCGTATCCGCGCCGCCACTGTCGCCGGCAGCATGGCCAGATTCCACACCCAGGCGGACGCCCAGCCGAAAAGTGGGAAACGGCCTAGAAGCGGCGCCACCACAGACTCGATCATCCCAACGAGGAACGCAACCGGCAGCGCCCATAGCAGCGTGAGTGGTCCATATGCCTTGATCATGGACCGTATGCGTCCCGCCTCTTCCCGCCACTGCGTGGTGCGCTGCTGTTGGGAGACAGGCACCAACACCTGAGATGACGGCACCACGACGACCGCCGCGCCCAGAAGCCGCGCCCGCTGACACAGATCGAGGGCAGCCGCCTGCGGGGGAAGCGCCCGGTCCAGGCCGCCGAGTCCCATCATGAGGTCGCGCCGGATCAGCAGAGACGAAGTGGGAACGAAGGCGACATGACGTATCACGTCGTGCTGTGCCTGGTCCAACTCCCCCGGCTCCAACCCCGAATACGGCGTGGCGAACACGTCGGTGGCCAGCCCCACCGACACAAGCCTCCCGGGAGCGTCGATTCGCAGCAGCTTCGACCCTGCCACTGAAGCGCCCACCCGCTCGGCTTCCGTCAGCAGAGCCCCCAAGGCGTGACTCCTCGGTTCCGTACCGGCTTCCAGCAGCCACAGCCAGGGAACGTGCGACGGCACACGCTGCACCGCCTCGTCCAGCGTCGCCGCCCACCCGGCAGACAGCTCGGAGGCGAGGCGAGGCAATGCGGGTTCGCTGCCGACGAGCACGACGCCGGCGGGAGCGTAGACTTGGCGGCGCACTGCCGTCACCTGCTCTCGCGCCACGTCCACGTCTTCAGCCATCACCAGAACCGCCACGGGCGCGGTGGCCGGATGCCGGGTTGAGGACACAGCAGACATGAGACGAGGCATTGTGGAGCACCGGACCATTCGAGGCAATCCGAGCGTGGTGCTTCTCTCCGGTGGAGTCGGCGGCGCCCGCCTCGCACGCGGCATGGCCGGGATCCTCATCCCCGACGATCTCACGGTGATAGTCAACGTGGGTGACGACGACGCCGTATACGGCGTTGACATCTCGCCCGACATCGACACGGTGTGTTACACCATCGCCGGTGTCGAGGGTCGCCATGGTTGGGGGGTCGACAGCGACACCTTCACCATGCTCGGGCACTTGGAGAACCTCGGCATGGACACCACGTTTCGCCTGGGTGATCGTGACCTCGCCCTCAACATGGCGAGAACGGTGGCGTTGCGATCGGGTGAGACGCTGTCTGCGGTCACCGCCCGGCTGGGGGCAGCTCTCGGTGTCGAACATCGGGTGCTTCCCGTCACCGACGATCGGCTGCGCACACGGATCCGCGCTGCCGGCGGCGAGTGGCTCGACTTTCAGGACTACTTCGTTCGCCGCGGGCATCGCGACCGGGTGACGGCTGTCGCATTCGACGGTGCCGATCAGGCGTCGCCCGCCCCCGGGGTGATCGAGGCCATCACGGCCGCTGATGTCGTGGTGGTCGCCCCATCCAACCCTCCGCTCAGCATCTGGCCGATCCTGGCAGTGCCCGGGCTGCGGGCCGCGATGAGAGGCAAAACAACGGTCGCCGTCAGCCCTCTGTTCGGCGGAAAAGCACTCAAAGGCCCCGCCGCCGATGTGTTGCTGACGCTCGGGCTGGCGCCCGGTAACGCCGGGATCGCAGCCGCGTATGAGGGGCTCATCGACGGGCTCATCGTCGACGTTGGGGATCGCGGTGATGCGGAGTCTCTGCAGACCGCCGGACTGCGGGTCGGCGTCACCGACACCCGCATCGCCAGAGCCGAGGAGGCGGAGCGGTTCGCGGCATGGCTCATCGAATGGAGTACCGCATGACGATCATCCCCGTCACCGGAATACCCGAAGTGGTCTGCGGCGACGACGTCGCCGGCCTCCTGTGGGAGGCGCTCCGCCGCAACGGGTCGGCGCTGCAACCCGCCGATGTTGTCGTCGTCACCCACAAGATCATCTCCAAAGCCGAAGGTGCGGTTGCCGACGCGATCGACGAAGCCGCGTACCGGGCGATCGTCAGCGATGAATCCGTAGAGATCCTGCGCCGGCGGGGCGACCTCGTCATCGCCAAGACCCGCCACGGTTTCATCTGTGCCAATGCCGGTGTCGACCGTTCCAATGTCCCTGCCGGCAGGGTCGTGCTGCTGCCGCGAGATCCCGACGCTTCCGCGCACGGTATTCGCACCCGGCTGCAGGCCCTCAGCGGAACCGACATCGGAGTCGTCATCTCCGACACCTTCGGAAGGCCGTGGCGGCGGGGACTGGTCGACGTGGCCGTCGGAATCAGCGGGGTGACTGCCATCCTCGACATGCGCGGCACCAGCGACGCTTCGGGACGGGAACTGCAGGTGACCGAGATAGCGGTGGCCGATGAGATCGCCGCCGCCGCCGATCTCGTCATGGGAAAGTCCACCGCGATCCCGGCGGCAATCGTGCGCGGCATCGACGTCGCCGGCAACGGCAGAGCCACAGACTATGTGAGGCCGGCCGCAGAAGACATGTTCCGCTGATCGGTCGAGAACGACACCGGAAGCACCCTGATGCCCGAGTTGCCCGACATCGAAGCCTACGTTGCGGCTCTGGAACCGCGAATAGTCGGCGACGTCATGGAGGAAATCCGCATCCGGGGTGTGTCCGTCCTCAAGAGCTGGGATCCGCCCATCGCAGAGGCGCGTGCCAGGCTGGTGGCGAGCGTCGGCCGTCTCGGCAAGCGGATTGTGATAGGGCTTGAAGGCGACCTCTACATCGTCATCCACCTCATGGTGGCGGGCCGACTGCGCTGGCGTCTCCCGGGAACTGCCATCCCGGGACGGGTCGGGCTGGGAGCATTCGACTTCACGTCGGGGACGCTGCTCCTCACAGAGGCCGCGACCAAGAAGCGAGCGTCGATCCACCTGGAGCGAGGTTGGGACGATGTCGCCTCCCACGGCCGCGGAGGCATCGACGTTGCTGCGGCCTCCACGTCCCAATTCGCCGCCCGGCTGCGCAACGAGCGCCACACCTTGAAGCGCTCCTTGACCGACCCCCGTATCTTCGACGGCATCGGTGGCGCCTATGCAGATGAGATCCTGCACCGCGCCGGACTGTCGCCGCTGGCGATGAGCGACGGCCTCGACGACTCCCAGGTCGCCGGGCTGCACAGCGCCGCAGTCACTGTCCTCGCCGAGTGGAGGGAACGCCTCGTCGCCGAGGCGAAATCGGCTTTCCCCAAGGTCACTGCATTCCGTCCGGAGATGGCCGTCCACGGCAAGTTCGGTGAGCCGTGCCCGGTGTGCGCAGCTCCCGTGCAGCGGATCGTGTACGCATCCAACGAGACCAACTACTGCCCCGGATGCCAGACCGGCGGGCGCATTCTCGCCGACAGGGCACTTTCCCGGTTACTGAAGGAAGATTGGCCCCGCAGCCTGGACGAACTGTGAAAGCTGGCGCTCCGGCGGTCAGTTGGCGCGAAACCATCCCGCCGTCAAGGCCAGGCCCTCGTCCAACGAGGTGAACGGTTCCCAGCCGAGATGGCGGGCCGCTGCCGACGCGTCCAGACACGAGCGTGCCAAATCACCGGGTTTTGCTTCGACGTACTCAGGGGGCTGATCGAACCCGGTGATGACCGCAAGCGCGGCGTAGAGGTCGGTTACAGACGTCTCCCGACCGGTACCGATGTTGTACAACCCGCCGCCGCCGCGGGCGGCGGATCGCACCAGCCCGTCGACGACATCGACGACGTACACGTAGTCGCGTGTCTGGGTTCCGTCGCCGAAGATCACCGGGCGGCGGCGGTCGAGCATCGCTCTTGCGAATATGGCGACCACACCTGCCTCCCCGTAAGGGTCCTGCCGGGGGCCATACACATTCGCCAGGGCGAGGATCGCGTAGTCGAGTCCATAGGCGGTCCGGAAATAGCGGAAGTAGTCCTCGACCACCTTCTTCGAAATGCCGTATGGGGATTCGGGTCGCTTGGTGACTCTCTCCCTGGTCGGCAGCTTGTCGGTTTCGCCGTACAGCGCCCCGCCGGTGGAGGTGAACACGACACGTTCCGCCGCCGCATCCCGCGCCGCCATGAGGACGTTGAGCGTACCCAGCACATTGACGGAGGCATCGTGCATGGGATCGGCTGTGGACTTACGCACGTCAGCGTGGGCAGCCAGGTGGAAGATGGTCTGCGGCCTGAACCTGCAGGCAACCTCGATCAACTCGGGAGCTCGCAAATCCAGCTGATGAAAGCCGACCTTGCCGCGGGACCGGGCATCGGCGAGACGCTGCAGGCGCCCGGTGCTGAGGTCGTCGATCACCAGCACTTCGCAGCCGGAGTCCACCAGCCGGTCCACGAGATGCGAGCCGATGAAGCCGGCTCCCCCGGTGACGATTGCACGTTCCACTCGATCTCCTATCCGGGCGGCGAGAAGGACACTGCCCGCTCTCCCAACTCGGTACCTGCGGCGATGCGCATGCCCCGGCCCAACTCGCATCCCCTTGCCACCACACAGCCGCGACCGACGATCGTGTCACCGGCAACCGATGCGCTCGGGCCGATCTCAGACTCCCAGCCTATGACTGCCCGCTCGACGACGGCTCCCGAGTGGATGACGGCCCCGTCGAGAATCACCGACTCACGAATCCGGGCCCCGGCCTCGACCGCGGCACCTGCAGCGACCCAGGACCAAGCTCCGCTGCATACTCCGTCGACGCGGGCACCGGCAGCCGCAGCGTGGGCATCGGCGGTGGCGAAGAGGCGGCTGCCTCCGGTCAGCAGAACCTCATGGGCGTCGAGGAACAGCTCCGGGGTCCCGATGTCGACCCAAAAGCCATCGACGACCACCGCGCCGAGATCGCTGCGAGCCGCCAGCTCAGGAAACACACGCCGCTCGAACGACAGCGGTCCGGGCTCGAATCCTGTCAGCACCCGCCGCGAGACCACGTAGACGCCGGCGCTGACTGTGTTGGCCGGAGCAGTGCCAGGTTCCGGCTTCTCGACGAAGCGGGTCACGACGCCGGCCGCGTCGGTGACGACGACACCGAAAGCACTCGGATCTGCCACTTCCACCAGCGCGAGAACCGCGCCGGCCTCGGGGGCCGCAGCGATGAATCCTGCGACGGGAGCGTCGAAGATCACGTCGGCGGTGCGCATGGCCCCGCAGGAGGTTGCCCATCATGCGCGTATCGCCGCCCGCCTGCGCGGTGAGGTCGATCGGATTCCGGGCCGAGCCGAAGTGCGGGAGGTGCTGCTCCAGCTTCTCGCGGGTCGCGCCCGTGATCTCGGGTACCGAGAGGCCCAGACTCTCGCAGCGGTCGGCCGGGCCGGCACCGGGGCCCCC
>CAZIEQ010000037.1:0-13824 GCA_964538725.1 uncultured Acidimicrobiia bacterium
GGCGACGGCATCGGGTCCGTTCTGTCGGTTACGGCAAAGGACGTGACGATCCTCGGCTGCATCATCAGCGGGGCGGGGTCGTCGCACGAGACCATTGACAGCGGGACTCAGCTAACAAAAAGCGCAATTGAGCGCCGGGGCGGTATGAGAGTGTGTCGATGTGAATGCTGGATCCCGACCGTGACGTCCGCCACCGGCATGTCTCGATCTTCCCGGACCCGAGGGGGCGTCCCCCCGCCACCGGCGGGCAACATGACGTGGCCGCATCCGCTTCGCCGCCGACGGCGGTACGGTGGAGATATGGCGACGCAATCAGGCACGTTCATGTTGCTGCTGCGGGCCTCCGCAATCATGCTCGTGTTCCCTTTCCGTCTCGTGATCTTCCTCGGCTTGATCTGGTTCTTCGGCGGCAGCAGGGCGGCCGGTCTCACCCTCATCGCGGTTGGCGTCGCCGGGTATGCACTGTCGGTGGCAATACTGCGTGTCGGCAGCGGCCGCCGCCCCGACAACGAAACCGACCCGACCAAGCATTGGGAAGGTGAGATCCGCTCCGACCGCAGCACGTTCAGCGTTTCGGAGGCAGGCTGGTATAAGGGCGCCGGGTGGGGACGGAGCGGTTTGTCGCGCCGGGCAAGGAGAAGGAAGTAGCCGGTTGTCGGCTCTCGGTCAGGTGGCGCAGCCAGATTGAAGACCGGCAAGCGACGCCCTCCGCCTGCATACTGCATCCTCATGCGCCGCGCCATTGCATCCACGTTCGGAGTCGGTCTCGTCCCGCGCCGGCTGTGGGGCTCCGACACCGGGGCGGGAACATTTGGAGCCGGCGCGGCTTGGCTGCTCGCCGCACCATGGTGGGGTTGGGAATGGTGGGTGGTTGCCGCGCTGGCGGTGATTGCCACCTCGGCCTCACTGTGGTCTGCGGCTCCCTTCGCTGCCGGTGGTCGTGACCCCGGCTGGGTATGCATCGACGAAACCGCAGGCACGCTGGTGGCCCTGATCGGGCTCACAGGCTGGGGATGGGTCACTGCGGCAGCAGTCGCCAGAATGGCCGACATCTACAAGGTGCTTCCCGGGATCAGCCCTGCCGAGAGGCTGCCCGGTCCCATCGGGGTCACCATCGATGACATCATCGCCGGAGGCTACGGCCTGGCGGCCGGATGGCTGGTCGCGGCACTCACGGGATGACACCAGTTTGAGGTTGCAACATGTTTCGGCGGCGCTGGGCGCCCAGCACGCTACAGGTTGAAATACCAGTACCAGGCGGCGGCACCGGTGAGACCGGCGAAGAGCGCAACTTTGATAACGCTCTTGGCGATGCCCCAGAACAGGGCGACGAGGCTGACGATGCCGATCACCAGCAGGACGCCGGCGAGAACCGGGTCATCCTTCGCCGCCTCCACCATCTCGGATGGATCGGGAAGGTCCTGAGGAGATTCGAGTTGGAACAGCATCATCGGCAGGCTGGATGCTAAAGGCAGCTTCTCCAACACTATGCCTTCCCGGGGAATGCTGATCGGATCTCCCACCCGGGACGTAACCTGACGTGTCCATGTCGAAGCGGTATCGCCCCATAGTCGCAGCCGGCTTTTCGCTGATCCTCCCCGGCTGGGGCCAGATCTACAGCGGTCGGCGGCGCATCGGGTACGGGATGCTGCTGTTGACCACCGGAGTCGTCATGAGCACGCTGATCTTCCTGTCGAAGGGCAAGCTCTACCTGGCGAAGCTCTCCGTCGACCCGGAGATCCTGCTGACGGCGCTGGTGAGCAACGCCCTGCTGCTGATGTACAGGGTGTTTGCAGTCGTCGACGCCTTTCTGGGCGCCCGTGCAGGCACGTCTCCCATCGGATGGTGGCGCCTGACCGCCTTCGCGGGGCTGGTGGTCGCCGTGTTCGCCCCGCACGCTTTCGTAGCCCGCCGCCAGCTTGCCGCTCACGATCTCCTCACCACCGTCTTCGCCTCCTCGCCGCAGGCTTCGACACCGGCGCCTTCACAACCGATCGGAACCGGTGAGAACGGCAGCACCGCAACCTCGACGGCAGCGTTCGCGTCACCGTTGTGGGAGGGGCGGGAACGCCTCAACATCCTGCTCCTGGGCGGTGATGCCGGCGTAGGCAGAAGAGATCTGCGTACCGACACGATGATCGTCGTGTCGATCGACCCGCTGACGGGTTGGGCAGCCATGTTCTCCACACCACGCAACTTCGTAGAGGTGCCTCTGCCCGACGGTGTGGGGCGCTGGGCCGATTGCAACTGCTACCCGGGCTATCTCAACGATCTCTACGACCGCGGGCTGCGCTACCCCGACGTCTTTCCCGGAGGGCCCAACACGGGAGCGAACGCGATAAAAGCGGGGCTATCCGCGATGATGCAGATCGACATCCACAACTATGCGCTCGTCAACCTCGAAGGCTTCGTTGCCCTCATAGACGCGCTCGGCGGCGTCACCATCACCGTCACCGAGGAGGTGTACGACTCCGAATATCCCCATGAGGACGGCACCACCGAGGTGATCGACATCAAAGAGGGAACTCACGACATGGACGGTCACCTGGCGCTGGCCTACGCCCGTTCCCGCCGCATGTCAGACGACTACAACCGGATGGGTCGTCAGCGCTGCGTGTTGGAAGCCGTCTTGGAACAGTCAGACGCCACCGAACTGCTGGTCAACTTCCCCAAACTGGCCGAGGTGATCAAAGACTCGATGGAAACAGACATCCCGGTGGATCTGCTGCCGGACCTCATCGAGCTGGCGTCGATCGTCGACACCGAGCAGATCGTCTCGGTTCGGTTCATCCCCCCCCGATACGTCGCCGGCCGCAACGAGTCGGGGTTTCCCATCCCCAGCCTGGACGAGATCCGCAGGGTGGTGGCCGGGGTGATGGAACTCCCCCCCGCTGAAGCAATAGCCAAATACAACCTGCCGACACTCGACGACGCCTGCGGCTGATCGAAGGTCAGCGTCTTGTCGCCGCCGACGACCACACGATTCGCCACATGCAGCCGGACCGTCGCGCCGGCACCATCTACTCCAAGTCGCGGCCTTTGCGAACCAGGTCCGTGACGACGTCGCGATGGCCAACCCGGCTCACCCCCCGGCCAACGGATGGACGAGGCAGCGGACGAGGCACGATACGAATAGGGCGACACTCGTCTGAGAGACGGAGATCCCACCCCATCCTGAACCACTCGGCGGCACGGGCGAATGGAGGTCTGATCTTCATCCACGGCGAATCGACCCGCGACAGGTTGCTACTCGACTCGCCGTACGAACCAGGATTCCTCCGAGTCGGTGCGCTGATCGGCGTGGACGACGTTTCCCCCGTGCTCGAAGACGAAGGCGGACACCGCAGCAATCATGCCCTTGGTGTCGGGACAGGCAGTGTTGCGTTGCCCATGGGGCCTGCCCGGATCCGCCGCGGGCGTCACCCGTCGGCGGGTACCTTCAAGAGTGAATAGCCGACAACCATGTAGACGACTCCCAGCGCCACCGCCAGCGACCACCACACGCCGGCATCGAGATCGTGTGCCAGGTACGCGACCGCACTCGACACCGCCGCCAACGACCACCATGCCCCCACCGCCCATCTCTGACTCCAACCAGTCCGGGCGAGCCGGTGCGAAGAGTGGTCCCGCCCTCCCCGGCTGATCGGGTCGCCCCGACGGAGACGGTCGTAGACAACCAGCGACATGTCGAAGACGGGATAGGCGAGGAGCACGATCGGTACCACGACACCGAAGCGCCAGTCTCCTGCCGCCCGGCCTGCATCCTGCAACGTGAGCCCGGCGACCAGCACACCGAGAAACAACGAGCCGGAGTCCCCCATGAAGAGACGGGCCGGGTGGACGTTCCACACGAGAAAACCGGCTGTCGCCCCCGAAAGGGCAACCGCCGCCGCCGGTGTGAAATGCGCATAGCGCACCGACCATGCGAGCAGCGCCACCGCTGTGATGAGAGCCGTGCCGGCCGCCAGGCCGTCCATGTTGTCAATCAGGTTGAATGCGTTGACGACTATGAGCACCCAGCCGGCCGCGACGGCCGCCTCCACCCATCCGGGGACGCCCAGATCGGGGGTGAAACCAGCCGCGACCACCAAAGCGCCGGCCAAGCCCTGGCCGGCGAGCTTGGATCGCGGCGCCAGTTGCCACACGTCGTCGATGAACCCGACGCCGAATCCCACCGCGGCGGCACCGAACAGCCGCCACGAATCAGCATCGGCTCCGAGCGTCCACAGGGCCGCGGCACACCCGGCGGCTATCCCCACCCCACCCACCGCCGGCACCGGGACCCCCGCCCACCTGTCGGCGGAGGCATGGGCAATCCGTGCCCGCAGGCGCCGGTTGGTCGCAGGGACCGCATCGATGGCCGCCGCTACGGAGAAGGCAACCGCAGCGGCCACCCAAGGGTTCATTCAGCGAAAGTCGGGGTGGGTGCGGTGATGTTCGACGACGTTGTCGATGATCTCCTCGAGGCTCACACGCGGCTCGAATCCCACCGTCCGCATCACCTTGGAGAGATCCGGTACCCGCCGGGCCATGTCTTCGAATCCGGGGGCGTACGCCTCGTCGTAGGGGATGGTGACTATCGGGGATTCGGAACCGGTGCGCTGCTTGACCAGCTCGGCCAGATCCATGATGGAGATCTCCCGCCGACCGCCGACGTTGAACACCTCACCGCGGGCCTCAGGACTCACGGCCAGCCGCAGCAGAGCTTCCACGGCGTCTGTCACGTATGTGAAGGTGCGTCGCTGGCTGCCGTCACCGAAAACGGTGATCGGGTCTCCCCGCAGGGCCTGGCCGACGAACGTTGGGATGACCATTCCGTACTGTGCGGTCTGGCGTGGACCTACCGTGTTGAAGAGACGCACGACGATCACGGCCAGCTGCGTCTTCCGGTGGTAGGCGAGAGCGAGGAACTCGTCGATCGCTTTCGAACACGCATAGCTCCACCGGGAGTGGGTTGTCGGCCCGAGAACCATGTCGTCGGACTCGGCAAACGGGGCAGCCGAATTCTTGCCGTACACCTCCGACGTGGAGGTCAGCAGCACCGGAGTGCGGTACTTGTTGGCCAGCGCCAACACGACCTCGGTACCTTTGATGTTGGTCTGTATGGTGCGCACCGGCTGCTCGACGATCAGTTTCACACCAACCGCCGCGGCGAGGTGGAACACGAAATCGGCATCGGCGACGAGCCGTTCCATGGTGTCGATGTCATTCACCGACTCGACGATGAGCTGGAACCCGTCCCCGCCAACCAGATCGGAAACGTTCTCCATCGACCCGGTGGACAGATCGTCGACGACGGTGGCCGCCACGCCGTCTTGCAGCAGGCGTCCCGCAAGATGCGATCCGACGAACCCTGCTCCTCCCGTGATGAGAACATGCCTCACACGGTCACGATACCCCCAGCCGTTCCGCCCTGGCGGTACCCGACCACAGCAGCGACGATGGCACCCAGCGCCCCGGCCTCCCCAGCGACGAAGCCGATCGACACTCGGGTGTCGGCACCCGCGGACACGACACCGATGGCGACGGCGGCGAGGGTGAAGCCGGCCGCCCAGGCGGCCGCCAGCAGCGGCGTCTGCCCACGGGCGACGAGGATCTGACTGGCGAACAACGCGGCGGCGGCAAGCACCATCCCCGCCGCGCCCAGTGCCGCAACTCCGGCTGTAGGGCGGAACTCACCCCCGAACAGGAAAGAGACGACGGCCGGCCCGAGCAGTCCGCCTGCTGCTGCTGCCAGCGCTCCCAGTGCCAACCCGGACCCGGCGATGCGCAGCGCCCATCGCCGCAACTCACGGTGGAATCCTCCGGCGGCGAGAGTCGTGAACGGAGGCAAGATCCTGGCGATCAGGTTTTGCGCCATGACGATCGGTGCCCGGAAAAGCTGGAACGTCACGAAGACGACCGACACCATGACCGGGGAGTCTTCGAGAGCACCGACGACGAGAGGTGCCGACAACAAGAGCACCTGCGAGGCGGCGTTGGCGAGGATGAAGCCGCCGAGGAAACGGCCTGCGGACTCGGTGCCGTTGCGGGGAGGCGCGGCGGCAGTCTCCTTGAGCCGGGCCGGCACCGCCAAGGGTCTCCATGCCAACACGGCGAGAGGGGCTGCTGCCAGCGCCCAGCCGAATGTGGGTCCGCCGGCCGCCAGCGGAAGAACGGCCGCAACCAGACCGATCCGCAGCATGGCAACTGCCCCCGAAACTTGCCCGTAGGAGCGGAATCGGCGGACGCCGGCGAGATGGCCGCGGCCCACCGCGAGTATGAAGTTGGTGAGCACCGCTGCCGCGATGATTGCCACGTATATCGATTCGCCTCCGAAGAACCGTCCCACGGTGGTGGCTGTGAACACCGCGGCAACTCCGGTCGCGGCGGCCGCCACCACATAGATCTCGGCACCCCGCGCCCCGGCGAACGAGCCTTCGTCGAGTGTGATGCGTCGGATCACGTGCTGCTCGACGGGCATCAACAGGACTGTGAACACGAGGAAGTGAACTGTGAGCAAGGCAGTGACGGGTGCGAAAGCGGCGGCGCCGAGGACCCGCCCCCCAACCACCTGGAAGCCGTAGGCACCGACGCTCGCCACCACGGTCCCGACAAGGATGGCCATTGTGCCGTCACGGGCGACCGTGCTCAGGCGGTGGCGGGGAGGCGTGCTCACCGGCTTGAAGCCAGTTCGCGACAGGCGAGGGCTCGTCGCTGTTCGTCGAGCTCTTCCATAAGAAGCCGCCGCAGGCGCGCATGCGCTGTGCTCTCCAACGCGGCGGAGGTGCGATCCACCGTGTCAGGGTCGATCCGCCATCGTGGATAGAGACCGGCGAAGAAGCCGCGCAGCTCCTCCCATTCCTGGGAGGACGCCACCTTCTCCACGTCGGTGAAGAACCGCGCCGCGTAGGGCTCGAGGAGTTCCCGCTGATGTGCGAATTGGAAACCGACCGCGCCGGCAGCCCGCGAGTGAACGCTGCCTTCGCCGGCAACGGCCTTCGCCCAATGCTCGGCTTTGACCTCGGGCCTGGGTGCAGACACAACTGCGGACAGCCGGCGGCGGCCTCCGCGGTCGGACGTGTCCCGCCGCCATTCGCCGTCGACCCGGTCGACCGCACCAGGCATGTCAAAGGCCATCCACCTGATGGCAACCTGCCACCGCATGTCCTGGTCGACCACCATCCCAGGCGGTGGGGAGTCGACCAGGTCGGCGGCAAGGCGCAGGTCGTCCGGGTCTGCGGCTGCGGGGATGAGGGCTCTCATCCATAGCACTGCTCGATCCGCATCTTCACCGGTGTCGATCGCCGCTGCCGCGGTGGTGACCAGTCGGTGTCGGGCCGGCGCCTCCAGATGGGGAGGCATATAGCGGTGCAGCGCACCGAGGGCGTTGGCGGTGACGATCCTCAAGATCTGCGGGCTGGTTTCTCCCCCCAGATGGTTGCCGACCATGTCGAGAAATGTCGGGGCGGCCAGCTTCCGGTCACGCACCATCTCCCACAATGCGGCCCACAGCTGCTGGCGGAATAGGGGTTCGCCGATGGCTCCCAGCCGGGCCTGCACGGTTTGCAGGCTTCTCCCGTCGAGTTCCACTTTGACGTATGCAAGGTCGCCGTAGTTGGGAAAGACCAGATCGGGGAGCCCGGTTCCTGGTGCGTCGGTGGTGGTAGCGGCGCCGTCGAGACGAACAGGAACCACGTCCACCGTATCGCCGCGGAGCACGGCGACGTCGAGCCGGTGAGGGCGCAGCGTCGGATCCCCGGCGGCAGCGGTTTGGAGGACGGTGACGACGGGGGCCTGTCTGCCGGCAACCTCGGCGGCCACGGTGTTGACCGACGAGGTCTGCAGCCACGAACGCGCCCATTCGTGGAGGTCGCGGCCCGAAGCCTCTTCGAGTGCGGTGAGGAAATCAGCGAGGGTCGTGTTGGAGAAGGCGTGGCGGGCGATGTAGGTGCGCAGGCCGGCACGAAACGCATCTTTGCCGACCACCGCCATCAACTGGCGCAGCACCGAGGCCCCCTTCCCATATGTGATCTGATCGAAGTTGAGGAAGGTCTCGTCTGTGGTCGCCACCTCGGCCGCTATGGGATGGGTTGTCGGCTTCTGGTCGTCGCGGTAAGCGACGGCTTTCACCCGGCTGTTGAAGTCCTGCCACACATCCGGATAGGCGGTGGCTTCGCTCAACGCCAGGTAGGCGACGAAAGTGGCGAAGGACTCGTTGAGCCACAGGTCGTCCCACCACCTCATCGTCACCAGATCCCCGAACCACATGTGGGCCAGTTCGTGGAGGAAGTATTCGGCCCGTCGGATCCGCTGTGTCGACGTCGGCGGGTCGCGGAAGATGACGTCATCGGTGTAAGTGACGCAACCGACGTTTTCCATGCCGCCCCAGTTGAACTCGGGGACGAACACCTGGTCGTATTTCGTGAACGGGTAGCGGCGGTCGAAAAAGTCCCGGTACCAGGTCAACCCGGCCTTGGTCAGGTCAAAGAGCTCGGCAACGTCGAGATGCTCGAAGAGGGATTCCCTGCAGTAGAGACCCAGCGGGACCCCCTCGTGTTCATCATGAACGGAGCGATACGGCCCCGCTACGACTGAGAACAGATAGGTGGAGAATGGCGCGGTTCGCTCGTAGTGCCGCAGCGCCCGTCCTGCGCCAACCGGCTCGTTGGCGAGCATCCGACCAGCGGAAAGGACCTCCCATTCGGCGGGTGCGGTCACCGCCAGGCGATAGGTGGCCCGCAGATCCGGCTGGTCGAAGCAGGGGAACACGCGGTGGGCCTGATAAGGCTCGAACCCGGTGTACAGATACTCAGCCTTGTCAGCGGGATCGACGAAACGATGGAAACCCTCGCCGCCCACATCGAATCGATTCTCGTAGGAGACCACGACTCGGTTCCGGGTGTCCACAGCTGCGGAGGGGAGGTGGATACGCTGCCCATCCCAGTCGGGGGCCGTCTCGTTTCCATTGATCTCGAAGCCATCGATGGTGCCTCCTGCGAACTCGAGGAAGGTGCCTTCTCCTCCAGATCGAAAGGCGATTTCTGCCACACCGCGATAGGTGTCGGCGCCGGCGGCGAGTTCGAGGTCGAGCCGGTAGGCAACGTCGGCAACCGAGGCTGCGCGACGGACAGCGGTGGTTTGGTCGAGAGCGTCGCCGGCCATGCCTACTTCCCGAAGCGGGCGGACCCTAGCCGCCACCGGATTCGCCTTCGGCATCCGGTGCCGGATGCGATCCGAAGACGAACAAGGCGTGGACCAGCACCACGACTCCCCAGCCGAGCAGAGCCCAATGCGACCACCACTTGTCGGGTGACGTCAAAGCGTCGACGATTACGAGGAGCGTCACGACTGCCGCGTACACCGCCGTGTGGATACCCAGGGTGCTGCGGCTCAGCAGGCGGTTCCTTGCGGAGGTGTCGTGTTCGACCATGGCCAACAAGTTTGGCACGCCGCCGCCGTCAAGGCCGAAAACAGCGCCCGCCGCCGCGGCTGAAAGGAAGCGGGGGGAACGCTGCGGGTCGTAGTCTGTTGAGGTCCGGTCGAGACGACGAGCGGCCCCGGGCGGCACGATGGAACACAAGTATTTCGACGAGACGCTGGAGACACTCGCCCCCGACCGGCTGCGCGTCCTGCAATCACAGAAGCTGAGCCGTCTGGTGGGTGGGATCTACGGACGCAACGCCTTCTATACGCCGAAGCTCGACGCCGCCGGCGCCGACCCGCAACGGTTCACCATCGAGGATCTGGCGGGTTTTCCCTTCACAACCAAGGCAGACCTGCTCGAAGCCCAGGAACATGGCGGACCGCTGGGGACCAACGCCACCTATCCGGCGGCCGCCTACACACGGTTCCACCAGACGTCGGGCACGACCGGTGAACCACTGCGCGTGCTGGATACTGCACAGAGCTGGGATTGGTGGGGAGAATGCTGGGCGATGGTGCTCACCGCCGCCGGCGTCACCGACCAAGACCGCCTTTTCCTCCCGTTCTCCTTCGGGCCGTTCATCGGGTTCTGGGCAGCGGTGAAAGGTGCGGAAAAAGTGGGAGCTTTGATGATCCCCGGCGGCGGGCGGGGGTCGTTGCAGCGGCTGCACCTGATGCGGGATATGAACATCACCGCCATGTGCTGCACCCCCACTTATGCGCTTCGCCTTGCCGAAGTGGCCAGGGAAAACGACTTCGACCTGTCGCAGATCGACATGCGAGTCACCATTCACGCCGGTGAGGCGGGAGCCAACGTGCCGGCCACCAAGGAGCGGATCCAAACCGCCTGGGGAGCAGCTTGCTTCGACCACGCCGGAGCTTCCGAAGTCGGCGCCCACAGCTTCGAATGCCGGGTGCAACCGGGAGGCACCCACGGCATCGACAGCGAGTTCATAATCGAGGTGGTCGATCCTGTCACCGGCGGAGCTGTCTCCACCGGTGACAACGGAGAGCTGGTGATCACCAATCTGGGACGGCCGGGTTTTCCTGTGATTCGCTATCGCACCGGCGACATGGTCCAGGTCTCCGACGAGCGTTGCAGATGTGGGAGAACGTTCACCCGTTTCGACGGTGGAATCATCGGACGAGCCGACGATCTCGTCGTTGTGCGTGGGGTGAACGTCTTCCCCAGCGCGGTGGAGAATCTCATCCGCAGACACGACGCCATCGACGAGTTCAGGGTGACGGTGACCCGGGAGAGGGAAATGGCGGAGTTGGTCGTCGAGCTGGAATGTGCCGACGGCTCCGACGCCGCCGGACTGTGTGCTGCGGTGAGCACCGGTTTTGAGGACGCTCTCGGCCTGCGTCCCCAGGTGACGCCGGTCGACCGGGGGACGTTGCCCCGCTTCGAGTTGAAGGCCCGCCGATTCGTCGTCGCCGACTGAACGGCTCCGTTGCGGCGCATCGCCGATCGGGCTTCACCGCAGCGGAACCTGTTCACGATGCCCCAGCCCCTTGGAGTTGTCTATCAGATATACGGTGTGCAGCGTCACCTCGTACCACGCAACGCCGCCCAGCGCTTCTTTGACCTGGCCTGCGGCTCCGCCGCCGGTGAAGGGGAACTTGTGTTGATATCTGGCGACCGCGGCATCGTGTGCCGATCCGCTGATGCGTCGGGCATGGCCTTCGAACTGGATGCCTTTGATCTCGCCCCAGCTTCCGTAGTCCTCGTGGATCGCGCCCGCAACCTGTCCGTCTGCAGCGATGTCGCTGCAATGGCGAGTGTGGGGTGCGGAAAGGAAGTTCAGCGTGAAACCTTCATTGACGTAGAAGACAGCCGCAGCCCATGGACCCTCCCTGCCCCTGGTGGCCAGGGTCATCACGTTGTGGCCCTCCAGGTACGCCAGTGTCTGCTCCCGCAACGCCCCGCTCATGAGGAGCCCACACGGACAAAGCAGGCACGTCCGGCGATGGCACGACCGGAAGCTATCTTGGAGCACTCGCTAGCTGAGGAGCCCGCGCTGAGAAGACTGATAGTCGGCCTTTCCGGCGCCAGTGGATCCATCTACGGCATTCGCTTGCTCGACGTGCTCCGCAGCGTAAAGGGTGTCGCCACACATCTCATCGTCAGCAACGGCGCCCGGCGCACCATCGAGTTGGAGACCGACTACACCGTCGGCGACGTCGAAGGCCTTGCCGATGTCGTGCACGCCCCCGGCAACCTCGCGGCCCCCGTCTCGTCGGGCTCTTTCAAGACAGCCGGAATGGTCGTCGCTCCCTGTGCCATGAAGACGCTGTCGGGCATCGTCAACTCCTACAGCGACAATCTGGTGCAACGGGCGGCGGACGTCGTTCTCAAGGAGAGACGCACGCTGGTGCTCGTTCCCAGAGAGACCCCGCTGCACCTGGGACATGCCCGACTGTTCGTAAAGGCTATGGAAATGGGAGCGGTTGTCATGCCTCCCGTTCCCGCCTTCTACCAGCGACCGCAGACGATCAACGACATCGTGGATCAGACCGTCGGCCGCATACTCGACCTGTTCGACATCGAATCCGAAGGCGCTCCCGTCCGTCGATGGGCGGGGGCTTGACACATCTAGAGACGACGGTGGGCTGAAAGGAAACCGACATGCCATACGACGACCTGCGAACCTTCATCGACCGGCTCGAGGATGAAGGCCAGCTGCGCCATGTCCGCACGCCTGTCGACTGGAACCTGGAGCTGAGCCACGTCGCCAAGCTCAACGAGGAGCAGCAAGGCGGCGGCATGGCTCTGCTCTTCCACGACGTCAAGGATCACCCCGGCAGGCGGGTCTTCATCAGCGCGCTCACCGCCAGGGAGCGTCTCGCCATCGCACTCGACATGCCTGAGGACACCAGCCTGATGAACCTGTCGCATGAGTGGGTGGAGCGCATCCACGGAAACCGGGTGCCACCCAAAGAGGTGGAGTCCGGGCCGTGCAAGGAGAACATCCTGATGGGTGACGCTGCCGACCTGACTCAGGTGCCGGCCCCCTGGTTCTATCCCGGCGACGGTGGCCGCTATCTGGGTACGGGGGGGTTCCTCATCACCCGCAGCCTGCGCACGGGACGCCTCAACCTGGGCACATACCGGGCGATGGTCGGCGACACGGACAAGCTGTGTGTCTACATGATCAAGGCAAAAGACGGTGAGATCGACTTCCGCGACTACATCGAGGCCGACGAACCGATGCCGGTGGCCTACATCAGCGGGACCGACCCCACCTTGTTCCTCTGTTCCAGCACCTTGTTCGGTCTCGACGAAAGCGAATACGAGGTTGCAGGGGCACTGCGCGGTGAGCCGGTGAAAGTGGTCAAAGCCGAGACGTCCGACCTGTTGGTGCCGGCCACCGCTGAATACGTCGTCGAAGGTGAGATCTGGCCCGGTGAGACGATCCCCGAAGGCCCCTTCGGTGAATACACCGGCCACTATTCAGGCAAAGGCGACGAGGAGCAGTACTACATCAAGGTGAAGGCGATCACCCACAGGAACGACCCCATACTGTGGTCGACCACCGTCGGCCGCCCCACCACCGACACCCACATGATCATGGGGGTCAACCGCACCGCGTCGCTGTGGAACGACCTGAAGCGGATGCAGATTCCCGGGATCAAGGCGGTGTACGGGCCCCCGGCAGCCGCAGGACGGATGCTGGTCATCATCTCGATGAAAGCGATGTATCACGGACATTCGACCCAGGTGGGATTGGCCGCGTTCGCATCGGTGACCGGCAACTACGGCCTGAAGACGGTGATTCTGGTCGACGACGACATCGACCCGGAGAACATGGACCAGGTCATGTACGCCCTCAGCTTCAAATACCAGCCGGAGTTCGGAACTCAGATCCTGCGTCGCGGCCGCTCGACACCTCTCGATCCCTCCCTGCCGCGATCCAACCGTTTCCTGACGTCACGCGCCATTCTCGACTGCACGACCCCCTACGAGTGGGACGAGGACGAGCGGCCACCGAGGATCTTCCTCGACGATGACATGGCGAAACACGTCACCGACAACTGGGACGGCTATTTCGCATAGGAGCCGGTAGCGACGGGATACCGACGAACATGACAACCCTCGGCGTGCCAGGCTTGGATCCGATCCGCGACGGGAAGCTGTGATGAGGGGCGCCATCGGGGGCATCATCTTCGACATCGACGGCACCGTGGCCCGAGGCCGGCGCGTTCTCACCGGGGTCGTCGACGTGCTTTCCGAGCTGCGCAGGCGGAGCATCCCCTTCGCCTTCTTCACGAACGACAACTCGCACACCGTGGCAGCCTGGGTCGACCGGCTCGCCGCCATGGGCATCGAAGCCGCACCCAACGAGGGGGGGGCGTCGGCAATCGTCGCCCGCCAGGGCGACTCAGCGCTGCATGCCCCACGCCGCCGCTACCAGGCCG
>CAZIEQ010000038.1:0-13775 GCA_964538725.1 uncultured Acidimicrobiia bacterium
GCTGACGCAGGCGGTCAGCGAACGAGACGTGTCCCCCCGCGCCGGCCGCGGCTGGCGGGCCCTTGCCCCCTCAGGGGCCCGCGCCCCGCACCAGCCGATACCCCGCCGCGGGGGGGGCGGAAAGCCGATACAACATCACACCGACTGCGTCATGCACCGCGGCGACGATCGCCGGCGCCGTCGGGACAAGAACAACCTCGGCGATGCCTTTGGCACCGAACGGACCGGTCTCTTCATCGCCTTCGATGAGAATCGTGTCCAGCTCGGGTGCATCCCCGGCAGTGGGAATCAGATAGGTCTCCAGCGACCTCGTCTGCGGGACACCCTCCTCGTACTTGAAGTCTTCCATCAGCGCCCAGCCGATGCCCTGGACGATGCCGCCTGCGGTTTGGCCGATCACACCCGCCGGATTCACCGCCACGCCACAGTCGACGGCACAGGCAACACCCCGCACCACCACCTGGCCTGTGTACCGGTTCACCTCGACCCGCGCCACTTGGACGGCGCTGCCGTAGACCCGGTGGGGAGAAAGTCGGGCCAAGTCCTCGGGATCCATCTCCCCGAAGTCGGAGACATCGGGAGCGTCGAATGTGCTCTCGACGAGCGCATGCCCGCCTGCGGCAAGATGCCGCCCCGCCTCCTCCCAGTCGATGGGCTCCGGCAATTCCAACTCCCGGATCCGGGACATCAGCTCCTCGCAAGCCGCAGCAACGGCCGACCCGCCGGCGTACAGGCTGCGCGAGGCTGCACAGATCCCCGACTCGGGAACCAGCTCGGTGTCACCCACCTTGACATCGATCTCCTCGTAGGGCCTGTCGAGAACGTCGGCGGCGACCTGGGCATAGGCCGTCTCGATGAACTGGCCGGAGTGGTTGGGACCGGCCCAGATCGTGACCGAACCGTCGGTTCCGATGGCGAGGCGCGCCCGGGCCTGATCGCCCCTTGTGCTGCCCAAGCCGCAGCCTTTGAGCGCGGCCGCGATGCCGGTGCCCCGGGCCCAAGGCCCGCTCGCTTGTGCCTTCCAAGTTTTTCGGTCCCGCCACCATGGATGACTTTCAGCAGCCTCGAGCGCCTCCGCGATCCGAAAGCTGGATCCGACCAGGTGGCCGTAGAGACCGTGGGGGTCACCCGGCCGCAGCACGTTGCGGCGTTTCAAATCGGCCGGGTCGATGCCAAGGCCACTTGCCGCTTCCAGGAGCGCCGTCTCGAGGGGGAATGCCACCTGCGGAACCCCATAGCCGCGGAACCCGCCGCCGTTGCCGTTGTTGGTGTACACGGCTCTGCCGCGGAATCTGGCTGCTTCGACCTTGTAGGGACCGGTCGACGCTTCGCCGGCAACCTTCAATACAGCGGGGCTGAACGACGCATAAGGACCGGCGTCGACCAAGGCGTCGGTGTCGACGGCGACGATACGCCCGTCCTCTTCGAGACCCAGCCGGGTACGAACCCGAAAAGGATGCCTCTTCGTACCCACTGCCATCACCTCTTCGCGGGTGAGGACGATCCGCACCGGCCGCTGGGTGACCTTGGCCAACAGAGCGAGGAAGATGGGCAGGGGGCCGTCGCTCTTGCTCCCAAACGCCCCGCCCATGGGGGTGGAGATGACACGAACGTCGTCAGGGGAGATCTGCAGCGCCCTGGCAACCTCTTGTTGCGCACCGCCCGGGTACTGGGTACCCACCCAGATAGTGAACATGCCGTTCTCGCACAGGCCCACCCCGCCGCCGGGCTCCAGACACACATGCTCCTGTGTTTGGGTGTGGAATGTCCGCTCGACGACGACGGCGGCTTCGGCCAGAGCCGCTTCCACATCTCCCCGTTCGTGGCTCAGCTCCATGAGGAGATTGCCTCCTTCATGTAGCTGCGGAGCCTCGGGGCCGAGGGCGGCCTCGGGATCGGCGACGACGGGCAGCGGCTCGATCTCCATCTCAACCGCCGCCGCGCCTGCCTCCGCAGCGGCGAGCGTCTCCGCGGCGACGAGGGCAACTGCATCCCCCAGCTGCCTGATCCGGTCGACGACCAGCACCGGCTGATCGGCGACCACCAGCCCTTGAATATTGAGCGGCACGTCGCCGGCGGTGAGGACGGCAACCACGCCCGGCACCTTGCGGGCATACTCGATGTTCAGCTCGACCAGACGACCATGGGGGACGGTCGCTCGCACGATTTTGCCGTGCAACATGTCGGGAAGCACCTTGTCTGTGAGGTACTCCAGCGCACCGGTGGCAACTTCCTCGGCACCTCGGGTCGGCAGGGATTGGCCTACCGAGCGAGTCTTGGTTGGTGTTTTCACGTGTTCATCCGCCATTGTGGCCCGTCCGACATGGAGGTACGTCAAATCTAGCCATGCGGTAGACCGCGCACACGGAGACACTTCTGACCGGTGGGATGGGGGAGCCTTCGGTGATGGCAGCGACCGCCCGCAGTCACATGCATCCAGCGGCAGTGCCTCACTAGCGTGGGGCCACCACAGAGACGCGTGGAGAGCGATGAGCGAAGCCAACGGCACGGCCCTCCGCTTCGACCAGGTGGGGATGACATACCCCGACGGTACGGAAGCGTTGCAAGGGGTCAGCTTCGGCCTCATCCCCGGTGAGTTCGTCGCCGTCGTCGGTCCGTCGGGGTGCGGCAAGTCGACGCTGCTGAGGCTGGCGTCCGGCCTCCTCACGCAGACGGCAGGCGAAGTCCACGTCGACCGAGCCCGCCTCGGCTACGTCTTTCAGGATGCCACTTTGCTCCCGTGGCGCACCGTGCAGAAAAACGTCGAGCTGGTCGCAGAGCTGCACCGCCTCGACAAGGAGGAACGGCGACGCGTGGCGTCGAAGGCAATCGAGCTGGTTGGGCTGAGAGGGTTCGAGAGTTACCACCCCAAGAGGCTCTCCGGCGGTATGAAGATGCGAGTCAGCCTGGCTCGCTCGCTCACCCTCAACCCGCAGGTCTTCCTCTTCGACGAGCCATTCGCCGCCGTGGACGAGATCACCCGGGAACGTCTCAACGACGAGGTCCTCAGCCTCTTCCGGTCGCAGGGGTTTGCCGGGCTCTTCATCACCCACAACATCTTCGAAGCCATCTACATGTCGACGCGGGTGTTGGTCATGTCGTCCCGCCCGGGCCGGATCATTGCCGAGTTCCACATCCCGTTCGGATACCCCCGTGATGAAGACCTGCGTTTCCAACCCGGTTTTGCCGCCATCGGTGGGGAAGTATCGGACGCGCTGCGGCGAGCCTACGAATGAGCACCGAACCGGCGCAGACAACGCAAAAGGCAACTCTGATCTACGAGGAGTCGGAGCAGATCCCCTTGCCGCAGGCGGATGCACGAGCGGGCAGGTCCCGGCCGGCGGCCTGGCTGCGCATGATCGCGGCGCCGATGATCGTCTTCGCCATCTTCATCGGCATCTGGTATCTGCTCTCATGGACTCTGCTGCCCGATGTCCTCCGCCGCGACACCACGCCGGCGTTCCTGCGGGCGATCCTGCTGCCCTATCCCCACGACGTGGTGAAGACCGCCTTTCTCGACGGAGAGAACCTGCAAGCTCTCCTCTCCGGACTGTGGCTCGACACGCGGCTCTCTTTCATGGGACTGGGAATATCGATCACAGTCGGGGTCCTGAGCGCGATCGCGATGAGCCAAGCCAAGTGGGTGGAGCGCTCCTTCTACCCCTATGCCGTGTTTCTGCAGACCGTGCCCATCCTCGCCCTGGTGCCTCTGATCGGCCTCTTCATCGGCTTCGGGTTCTCCGCGAGACTGGTGGTGGTGATCATCATCTCGCTGTTCCCGATCATCACCAACACACTCTTCGGCCTCAAATCCGCGGAACAGGGCCTGCACGACCTGTTCACCCTGCACACCGAATCGCGCTGGGTGCGGCTCCGCAAGCTGCAACTCCCGGCGTCGACACCGGCGATGTTCACCGGCTTCCAGATCTCTGCGGGTCTCTCAGTGATCGGCGCGATCGTGGGCGACTTCTTCTTTGGCCGGGGAGAGAAGGGTTTGGGCAACCTGATCGACCTCTATTCGAACCGGATCAGGCCGGAGGAGCTGTGGGGCGCGGTGTTTCTATCCACCCTCCTCGGCCTTTTCGCCTTCATGTTCTTCGGATGGCTACGCACTCGACTGACCGGCCATTGGCACGAATCTGCCGCCGCGGGTGCGCAGACTCGACCGAAAAGCGATAACGTCCCCGAAGGGGCCTAACGAGAAAGGGGTGAGAATGAGAGCGTCACATCCGGGAGTCCGCCTCCTGGCGGTGGTAGCCGCGTTCGCCTTCGTCGCAGCGGCGTGCGGAGACGACGATGCCGGCACCACGACAACGACGCCGGCGGCCACCACCACAACGGCAGCGGCCACCACGACAACGGCAGCGGCCACCACGACAACGGCAGCGGCCACCACCACAACGGCAGCGGCCACCACCACAACGGCCGCCTCGGTGGGTGACCTGTCGCGATGCCCCAACCCACTGGTGCTGCAAACCGACTGGTTCCCCGAACCGGAGCATGGGGCACTGTTTGAGCTCACCGGCGGCCAGGGATCGATCGATCCCGATAATGGGCATTTCCAGGGCCCGCTTGCAGTCGATCCGAGTCTGACCATCGAGATCCGGGCGGGCGGCCCCTACATCGGTTTCCAACCGGCAAGCACGCTGATGTACGCCGACGACGACGTGTTCCTCGGGTATGTCACCACGGATGAGCAGATCGCCATCTTCGACAGCACCCCCACCCTCGCGGTGGCGGCGCCGTTGGAGAAGAACCCGCAGATATTGATGTGGGATCCCGACACCTACGACTTCGGGTCGTTCTCCGACATAGGTGCCTCGGGGGCTGTCGTCAACGTGTTCGCCGGCGGGTTCTTCATCGACTACCTGAGCGGCACCGGGCAGATCAGCGAAGACCAGTTCGACGGCTCATACGACGGGTCGCCGACACGGTTCGTCGCCGAACAAGGAGCCATCGTGCAGCAGGGGTTCGCCACCAACGAGCCCTACGCCTACGAGCACATCTTCACGGACTGGGGTAAGCCGGTCGACTTCCTGATGATCCACGACTCCGGGTTCGAGGTGTACAGCCAGCAGCTGACGATTCGGCCAGACAAGCTCGACGCCGATGCCCGCGAGTGCTTGAAGGCGTTCATCCCCATCGTTCAGCAAGCACAGATCGACTTCATCAACGCTCCGGAGGTCACCAACGCGGTGATTCTCAAGGCGGTCGAAGACCTGGCGAGCTTCTGGGTTTTGGACCCTGGCGGTGTCGTCGATTCCGTCGAGAAGATGAAGGCGCTCGGGATCGTGTCCAACGGGCCCGACGACACGCTGGGCAACTTCGACCTGGCTCGGATCCAGAAGGTGATCGACCAGGTGCGCGACATTCCATCCTTCAACGTCACCACGGTGACGGCGGAGGACCTCGCCACCAACGAGTTCATCGATCCGTCGATCGGCCTGTGACCGGATTCTGACGTGACTGTGGCGCCCCGGCTCAAGCCGGGGCGCCGGTCGCACGAATCAACCGGCGATGAGCGCTCTGCTGCTACATGACGGGATGCTGTCAAACGGACGGCGTGTCGACGTCGCCATATCCGACGCCACCATCACCGCCGTTGCGCCATCGGGACAAGCAGTCGTTCGCGAAGCCGACACCATGGATCTGGGCGGAAGGTTGATCCTGCCTGCACTCGGAGAGCCCCACGCCCACCTCGACAAGGCCTTCACCGCGGATGCCTTCCCCAACCCCAGCGGTGACCTCATGGGAGCGATCGATGCGATCCGCACCGGCTGGGAAACCATGACGGCCGACGACATCTTCGCCCGCGCCTCCAAAGCGGCTCGCCGGCTGGTGGCGGCGGGGACCACCGCGATCCGCACCCACGCAGACGTCACCAAAGATGCAGTCTCGATGTCGATGGCTGCTCTCGTCGAGGTCAAACGCAGCCTCGCCGGTGTATGCCATATGGAGGTCGCCGCGCTGGGCTTTCCCGTCACCGGGCCCGAAGGGCAGGAGGGGCGCCGCGCCCAGGAACGGGCTATCGCCGCCGGAGCAGACCTGGTTGGGGGGGCACCTCACCTCGAAGACGACCCCGAGGCTGCCATCGCCTTCGCCATCGCCCTCGCCGCGGGGAACGACCTCGCCGTCGACCTCCATCTGGATGAGATACTCGACGCATCGGTGCAGCATCTCGCCGAACTGGCCCGGCAGACCGAGCAGGCGGGTATGGGCGGCAGGGTCACCGCCTCCCACTGTGTGTCCCATGGTCTGCTGTCCCCCCGCGAGCAGCGCGCCGTCGGGCGCCTCCTCGCCGATGCTGGAGTGTCCGTCGTCACCCTGCCCCGCACCAACCTGTTCCTGCAGGCCAGAGGCAGAGAACAGGCGGCGCCGCGGGGTTTGGCCGGTGTCCGGGCCCTCCTCGACACGGGGGTCTTGGTGGCAGGAGGTGCCGACAACGTGCAGGACCCCTTCTACGTAGTGGGCCGCTCGGACCCCCTGGAGACGGCTTCCCTGCTGGTGACCGCCGCTCATCTCACCGTGGCGGAGTCCTTCCAGCTTGTCACAGATGGTGTGCGCCGGGTGATGGGGTTGGAGCCGGCTCGGGTCGAGACCGGATCCCCTGCCGACATGATCGTCGTAGGCGCGGCCTCTGTGCGGGAGGCTATCGCCGACCAGCCTGAGGAGCGCATCGTGATCCACCAGGGCCGGGTAGTGGCACGGACGACAGTGAAGACCTGGATGGCGGAGCCGTGACCCTCGGTCGCGCTGTGAGGCGCTGCGGAGGTTTGGGATGGGATCAGTCCCGGCGCAGGACTTGGAAGGTCCGTTCGACGGGTGTACGAAGCAGGCTGCCCATCTGCTGATCGACGGCGGCAACCTCGCTCCGACTCATCGACTTCCACGCCTCTTCGCTTTCCCACCATATGACCGCATGGACCTCTCCCGGATCAGCTGCTGATCGCCACAGCTCCTTGCGAACGAAGCCGGGCCGTCGACGCAGCGCGCTCGTCCATGCCTTCGCCTCGGCCTCCAGCCAGCGTTCCACATCGACAGGGTCGACGCGGAATGTCAGGAATTCGACGACCATTGCCTAGCCGGCGTTGAGCCGCTCCAAGGCGAGCAGCAAGGCACTGTGGTCGAGGTCGGCGTCGCCCGCATCGACAAGACGGGTGAACAACCCCGATACCAGGTCCGTCAGGGGAAGGTTGAGACGGGCGTCCCGGGCGGCATCCCTTGCGGTCGTCATATCCTTCAGATGCAACCGGGCAGGGCCGCCGGCGACGAAGTCGCGTTGCAGCATGCGAAGCCCGTGCTCGCGAAGGATGCGGCTGTCGGCGAATCCCCCAGCCAACGCGTCGCGAAGCGCCGCAGGGTCGACGCCGGATCTCTCGCCGAGGAGGAGCGCCTCGGCGACCGCGCCGATGGTGACTCCGACGATGATCTGGTTTGCCAGCTTGGCGAGCTGGCCGGCGCCTGCGGATCCGACACGCCTCGCCGTTCCGAGAGGCTCAAACACCGGTGCGGCGCGTCGGAAAGCGGCCTCGCTGCCGCCCACCATGATCGCCAGGGTCCCGTCTGCAGCTCCCCTGGTACCTCCCGATACCGGCGCGTCGAGATGGGTCAGTCCTCGCCCGGCGAGACGTTCCGCGTGCTCCTTGGCGGTGCGCGGTGGAATGGAACTCATGTCGATCAGAGTGGTGCCTGCCTCCATCGCATCGGCAACACCCGTCCCGAAAACGACTTCATCCACCACCGGACCGCTCTCCAGCATCGTCACCACCACGTCGGCGTCGCCGGCGGCAGATGCCGCATCGGCCGCCACCACGGCACCGAGGGGCTCGAGGGCATGTGCCTTCTCCGCGGTGCGATTCCACACCACGACCTCCAACCCAGCGGCGAGCAGATTGCCGGCCATGGGCGCACCCATCAGCCCGGTCCCCAGAAACCCGACCCGGGCCGGTGCTGTCATCGGTCGGCGGCTTGTTCGTCTTCGAGGAAATCGCGGATGATCGCTGCGGTATCGACGTCCGCTCGGAACCCCAACCGGTCACCATATGAGGTGTCGATGGCGACGGGAAAGCTCGACACCACAGCGTCGATGAACGGGTCGATCTCCCACCGGACCCGGTCGGCGACCAGCTCACCTTCCATGACCCTGAGCACGGCAACGATCTCGGCTGCGGTCACCGTCGACCCGGGGAGTGCCACGACACGGCCCTCCGTCCATACCCGAGCCGGCAGCTCGACGGCCCGGATGAAAGCCTCGACCACCCGCCGGGGAGACAGAATCCACACCGCAGTGTCCGCAGCCACCGGGCACACAGCCTCCGCTCCGCGGACCGGATCGCGAACGATGTCGCTCACGAACGACGTCACCGCCGTATTGGGAGCGTCGCCTCGGACCGCGATCGTGGGCAGCCGCAGCGCTCTGCCGTCGACATACCCCCGCCGCGAGTAGTCGCAGACGAGCAATTCGCCGATGGCCTTCTGCATGCCGTAGGACGTCTGCGGGGCCGGCGCGGTCGCTTCGCTGATCACACCCGACAAGCCGCCTCCATAGACCGCGACGGAGGACGCGAAGACGAACCGAACGGGCCCTGACGCCCCTCGGCAAGCCTCGAGAAGGGTGCGGGTGCCGTTCAGATTCGTTCTCATACCCAGGTCGAAGTCGCTCTCGGCGGCGCCGCTCACGACTGCGGCCAGATGAAGGACTGCCCCTGTGCCCCGCCCTATCACTTCCTCGGCGAAGAGAGGATCTGCGATGTCTCCGACGACGAGGTGGATCCGCGGGTCCTCCGGCAACAGTGGACGAGTCACATCGCAGGCGACGACTTCAGCGATCTCTCGTCTGGTTCCGTCGATGTCCAATTCGGCCATGTCGAGGAGCGACTGAACGACACGCTTCCCGAGGAACCCCCCGGCGCCGGTGACGACTACCCGCAACGACACCTACCACCAGCCGTCGGCAACGGCGCTGAGCAGACCGTCCCGTCCGGCCCCCCGCAGTCCCCAGTCGGCCAACGATCGACCCTCACGCCGGTAGTCACGACGGGCTGCCGCCGAAGCGATGGCGATCAGGCCGTCTATGACGGGGACGCCGATACTCAGCTCGGCGGCCAGCGAAGAGGCGAGCACCAGGGAATACGGCACGTCTTCGGCTATGAACCTGTGCTCGAGCGCGTTGGGGCCACATTGGAACTGTGCTTCCACCAGCAAGCTGGCATGGATCGTGGCATGGATCGTCTCCCGCCTGCGATCGACGATGCCCTGACCGACGAGGAAGTCCTCGTATCGCAGTTCAGTCGGCAGCCCAAGGGCACGTCTCATCGACGTGTACTCGTCGTCCACGGCTGCGATGACGTTGGCGACGCCCGGAGACGCTCCTTCGCCCCAAAGCAACATCTTGTCTGTGCGGCCCTCCGCCCTGCCCAGGTTGGTGACCATGGTGGCCACGTGGTCGATTGCGTTGAAGTTGAGCAGCACCGTTTCCCAGGCATTGGTGGCAGGCTCGACCCACGGCCAGATCTCCACTGCGACCGCGGCAAGATCGGCGGTGGTGACGGTCGGCATCCCCGCCAGGTATGTGCCGCCAGCCTTGCGCATCGCATTGGCAGAGCCCGGCGCGTCGACTTGGGCCCCCCCGTATGGCAAAGAGTTGGTTTCCCCCAACAGAACCTTGGGGTGGCGGTCGATGTCGCGTAGCGCCGCCACCGCGGTGAAAGCTCCGCCGCCTTCGCCGACCCACAGCACCGTCTGGCCATCTTCGAGCACCGGTGCCAGCAGGTCGGCAAACGGGCGGTGACCGAACGAAGGCACCGATACGATGACGAGCGGTGCACCCGCCACGGCGGCTGCCGGATCGGTAGAAGTGGTGGCCACCGGTGCCAATCTGGTCCCGGCGTCGGGCTCGTCACGGAACAGCACCTTCACACCGCCGGCAGTTTCCACCGGTTCGAGGCCAGCAGCAAACCTGGGGAGATCGGCCAGTGTCACCTCGATACCTTGCAGGCCGAGCTCGGCTGCGATGGTGAGAGCTCCCCCCCCACTTCCGAGCACCACGGCCCGATCGGGTTTCCTCATGGCATCCTGCTCCCTTCGCTCGGTTCGGCGGCTGCATCTTGTTCCCGCATGCTCCCCGAGCCTACGGCGTCTCTCACAGACGCGATACGATCGACTCGACCCGGTTCAACATCCGGGCCCGTTGTCGCCTGGTGGAACGGTCGACGCCGTACAGGCCGACCCACCGGCCGCGAGCCCTCGGATGGCACAGGGACCGCATCCCACGCAGGATCACCCTCTTCCCCGGCTCTCCCTGGAGTGCGTTCACCAACTTGGACGATCCGTGGGTAGCCACCACCACCAGTCGCCGTATCTTTCTCAGCAGGGGCCTGACCCGGTTGTGCCCCTCGGGCAGCGTGTATGCGACGCCCTCGCCCCACACCCGGTCGAACCAGCCTTTCAGAATGGCCGGCTGGCTGCCGAACCAGGTCGGGTATATGAACACCAGCGCCTCGGCTGAGGAGAGGCGGGCGGCGTGGCCCGCTATGGCGGGTTTCGTCTCCGGCCCGCTGTGGTGCAATGCGTGTTCGGCCGCGGACAGCGCCGGCTGAAAGCCCTCCGCATACAAGTCCAGCAGGTCGACCTCATGACCGGCGTCGGTGAGCGAAGCCAACACCCGGTCCCGCAGAGCAGAGCAGAAGCTTCCGTCAACCGGATGGGCGTACACGACGACCACATTCACAGCTTGGACAGCTTCCGCTCCACCCGCGCCAGAAACGCAGTGCGCTGCCGATGCGTCGACGTGTCCATGCCGTACATGGCGAGCCAGGTGACGGCCGCCCGCCCGGTGCAGCCGAGGCGGAGGCCGCGCAGCAGAGTCCTCCGTCCTGCATCGTTGAAAAGCTTCGTATATGCCCAGGTTGCGCCGTATGTCGAGATCCCCACGATGCGACGCACCCTGCGCAGGTTAGGTGTCACCCGGTGCGTGTCGGGATGGAAGACAAACCCGACACCGGGGACCAGTACTCGCTCCAACCAGCCTTCGAGAACAGCCGGCAGCCCGAACCACCAGGTCGGGTAGACGAACACGAGCATGTCCGCGCCCGCAACGGCCCCAGCATGGCGGGCCACGTGGGCCGACACGATGGGCTCGTCAGAATGGTAAGCGACCCGCTCCTCCCTGCTCATCTCGGGCCGGAACCCCTCTCTGTACAGGTCGAGTGCCTCCACCTCATGCCCGGCAGCGCGCAGCGCCTTCACCGCAGTGTCGAACAGCGCCATGTTGAAGCTTTCCGCGCTCGGATGGGCGAGGACGGCCAAAGCCTGCATGTCACCGATGCTACGCGCTGCAGCTCTCCCCAGTCCCCAGCTCCGCCCGACGAAACCAAAGAGACGCCATCACAGCCGGCTCTACGCGGCTCACCAACACGGTGGTGGAGGCCAACCGGAGGCAAGCGAGTTCGTATCCTGGAGAACGACCCGTCGACGTGCCGCCCTATCCGGGGTGGCTGCGAAGGAGGATGTGATGGATGTTGCCGTCGCCGAGCCTGTCTATGCCCCTGATGCCGCCGCTTCCCAGTCGACATTTCCCAACGGGGACAGGTGGCGCATCGAGATTCCAAGTGTCGAAGGGCCGGCGGCGGTTCACACAGTGCTCGACGAGGCAGACAACCTCCAAGTACCGGTTCATCGCATCTCCCAGGGAAGCGGCATCCAGCTACTGCTGAACTCTGAGATCAGCGAGATGCTCGACATGTGCGCCCAGGCGGCAGTCGAGCTGTGCCTCTTCGTCGGCCCGCGGGGTGGGTTCGACATCGGCGCTGCCGTCCTCGCCTCCTCGGGCGGAGTGCTGAAAGGGGCACTGCGAGGCGCACGTCAGATTCACCACGCGCTCACCGACGTGGAACGGGCAGCCGCGCTGGGAGTGCGCAGCATCCTGGTCGCCGACCTCGGTCTCCTCGTGCTGCTCAGTCAGCGTCGCGCCGACGGCCGCCTGCCTGCCGACTTCGTGATCAAATACTCGGTGTTGGGAGCACCATCGAACCCTGCAACCGCGGCGGTGCTCGCCCAGCTCGGGGCAGACACGATCAACATCCCCTCAGATCTGACCATCCGTCAGATCGCCGAAGTCAGGGCCTCGACCCCGGCGGTGATCGACTTCTACGTGGAGGCGCCCGACGACGTGGGAGGATTCTTGCGTTATCACGACATCGCCGATCTGGTCGCTGCAGGAGCACCCATCTATCTGAAGTTTGGCCTACGCAACGCCCCGAGCCTGTACCCCTCGGGAGCCCACCTCGCCGCACAAGTGATCGCATCGGCACGGGAACGGGTCCGCAGGGCCCGGATCGGACTCGACCACCTCGAAGCCGCAGGAACACCGACCTGATGAACGCGCCTGTTGTCGGCCGGAAACGAGAACGCCGTCCGTCCCGCGCACCTCACACCCGAGAGGAGCACGTCCACGCCACATGAACAATCGCAGCGACAAACCACAGAGCGTCTTCGTTTCCCGCCGGCTTCCCGGCGATGCCGCCGACAGGTTGTCTCCGCGCGCCGAGGTCGATATCTGGGAGGCACGTACCCCGCCTGGTCCCGAGGATCTGGCCGCCCGCACCCGAACGTGTCACGGGCTGCTGACGATGGGAACCGACATCGTCGACGCAGCTTTGCTCGTTGAGGCCCCTCGGCTTCGAGTCGTCTCCAACATGGCCGTCGGCTACAACAACATCGACGTTGCCGCCTGCACCGAGCGTGGTATCGCGGTCGGCAACACGCCTGGGGTCGTCACCAGTTCGACTGCCGATCTCACCATGGCTCTCATTCTCGCAACCAGCCGGCGACTTCTCGAAGGGGCGGATGCCGTCCGCAACGGCGAGTGGCCGCCTTTCTATCCCACCTACCTGCTGGGGAGAGAGGTGACCGGCTCGACCTTGGGGATCATCGGTTACGGCGCCATAGGACAGGCGGTGGCGCGGCGGGCGCGCGCCTTCGATATGACCGTGATCCACAGCAGCCGCAGCAGCGGACTGCCCCTGAACAAGGTACTGCAGACTGCCGACGTGGTCACACTTCACTGTCCGCTGAACGACACGACGAGGGGCATGATCGGGGCAGCCCAACTGGCATTGATGAAGCCGACCGCCATCCTGATAAACGCGGCGCGGGGTCCGGTGGTCGACCACCACGCGCTGATCGATGCCCTGGCTTCACGGCGCATCTTCGCTGCTGGCCTCGACGTGACCTACGTAGAGCCGCTCCCGGCTTCGGATCCGATCCTGTCCCTTCCCAATTGCATAGTCCTCCCTCATGTCGGATCGGCGACTTTCGAGACGAGAGCGAGGATGGCCGCCATCGCCGTGGACAATCTGCTCGCCGGCCTGGACGGCGAGCCGCTGCCGTTTCCCGTCAACCCGGAAACTGCCTCCGGCCGGTAGCGACCCCCACCAGGAGAAGGATCTCCACATCCTTCCGCTGGCCCGAACTCCCCCGTGCATAGAGTGGCGTCACGTCGATATGAGGGGACATCAATGAGAGTCGCTGTGCTCGGATCTGGAGCGGGGGCACTGACGGTTGCGGCGGATCTGGCCCGGGCCGGGCACCATCCTCTGCTTGCCGACTTGCCACAGTTCATGGGGAACCTCGACCCGGTCCGCCACCGGCGTGGGGTGGCGGTTTCCTCCGACTGGTACGGCACCGAAGTTGTAACGGTCGAAGTGGCGGCCGATCTCGGTGCTGCAGTTGCAGGCGCCCGCCTCACCATCGGGGGGGGTTCCTTGTTCTGGCAC
>CAZIEQ010000039.1:0-13478 GCA_964538725.1 uncultured Acidimicrobiia bacterium
CCCGCACCCTGAGCTCTGCGCTAACCTGCGCGCCCATGCTATGGCGGTTCGCCGAGACCTGTCTGGCCACACCCTTCGGTGAAGGGCGTCATGCCCGCCGGGTCCGTAAGATCGCCGACATCGAATCCTCTTACCTGCGCAGGCCATGAGCAACACCGAGCAGATCATCGAAACCGTCACCACCCAGGTTCTCGCAGCCCTCGGCTACGACCTGGTAGCCACCTGCCCCGAATGCCACCGGTCGTGTGTGGTCGGCTGCTCCGACAAGGTGCGCACGGTTGTCGACGCGGGGGCGTCGCGTATCAGCTTCAACGGCAACGGTGCAGAGGTGCCCCGCGACTTGGCCCGCTACATCGACCACACCCTCCTCAAGCCAGACGCCAGCGTCGAGGAGATCGACACGCTGTGCCGCGAGGCGGTCACCTACGGATTCAAAGCGGTGTGTGTGAACCCCACCTGGGTACGGCGGGCGGCGGGAAAGGTGCGCGGCAGCGATGTCGGCGTGGCCAGCGTCGTCGGATTCCCTCTGGGCGCCAACACTGCCGACATCAAAGCTGCCGAGACCAGAAGGGCATTGCGCGACGGCGCCACCGAGATCGACATGGTCATCAACGTTGGAGCGCTGAAAAGCGCCGACCTGGATCTCGTCAAGACCGACATCGCCAGGGTCAGCGACGCCTGTCACGAAGCCGGCGCGATCAACAAGGTGATCATCGAGGCTGCTCTGCTGACGGACGAGGAGAAGGTGATCGCATCACATCTCGTCAAGGAGGGCCGCGCCGACTATGTGAAGACTTCGACGGGCTTCGGGCCCGGCGGCGCCACCGTCTTCGACGTTGCGCTGCTGCGTGAAGTCGTCGGGTCGGGCCTGGGCGTCAAGGCCGCCGGAGGTATCAGGACCCGGGAGACGTTCGAAGAGATGATCGCTGCCGGCGCCACCAGGATCGGCGCTTCGGCAGGAATCCGGCTGCTAACGGGAGGGAACGGAGACGATGAGCGACATTGAGCTGCGCACCTACGCCTACCTCGACAGCCTGCAACCGCAGTACGCAGCCTTCCTAGGTACCGTTGCCCAGGGATTCCTCCCCATCGCCGGTGACGCCAGCCTCTACGTCGAGATCTCCCCCGGCATCGAGATAAACCGCCTCACCGACATTGCCCTCAAAGCGGCCGAGGTGAAGCCGGGGATGCAGATCGTCGAAAGGTACTACGGCCTGCTCGAGGTGCATTCGCCGGACCAGGCGGAGACGCGGGCCGCGGGGGAGGCCGTTCTCGACGAGATCGGGCTGGTGGAAGATGAACGCCTCAAGCCCCGTATCCTGTCCAGCCAGATCATTCGCCACATCGACGATCACCAGGCACAGCTCATCAACCGAACCCGCCACGGTCAGATGCTGATCCCCGGGGAGACCCTGTACGTGCTGGAGTTGGAGCCGGCCGCATACGCCCCGCTGGCGGCGAACGAAGCCGAGAAGGCAGCCCACATCAATGTGCTGGAGGTGCGAGCGTTCGGCTCTATGGGAAGGGTGTATCTGGGTGGCGAGGAGCGGGATATCGACGTCGGATGGCAGGCGGCGGTGTCCGCCGTCGAAGGTTTGACAGGACGAGCGAGCAGCTGAAAGGAGCCAGAACGTGGCTGATGCTCTGGGAATGATCGAGTGCCGAGGCTTTGCCGCCATGGTGGAGGCCGCAGACGCGATGGTCAAAGCCGCCAAGGTCGACCTGGTCGGCTATGAGAAGACCGGTGGCGGATACGTGACCGCCGTAGTGCGGGGAGACGTCGCTGCCGTCAAGGCTGCCGTCGACGCCGGGACACGCGGTGCCGAGAAGGTCGGCGAAATAGTGGCAACGCACGTCATCGCCCGTCCCCATGCGAATGTGGACAGCGCGCTGCCGCTTGGCCGTTCCGAAGACACGGCGTAAGCGGGAGGTCTCCTCGTGATGCTGGGCCGGGTCGCCGGCACCGTTGTTGCCTCCCGCAAAGAGGCCAGCATGGGCGGGCTGAAGCTCCTGCTGTTGCGCCAGGTGGACGTTGACGGCACCGATACCGACGGCTACGTGGTGGCCGCAGACGCCGTCGGCGCCGGCGCCGGTGAGGTCGTTCTGTACGCCTCGGGGTCGTCGGCACGCCAGACCGAGCTCACCCGGGAACGCCCCTGCGATGCGGTGGTGATGGCAATAGTCGACGCTTGGGAAGTCGGCGGCGACGAGGTGTATCACAAGTGAGCACGCTGTCCGACCGTGAGGTTCTCGAGATCATCCAACGGGTGCGGTCTCGTTTCTCCGGCGGCGGCGATCCAGACCGCCCGGCGGCGTCCGCCGCCGCCGCCGCCGCCATCGCGGAAGCTCCCGAGCCTGGAGGCGGTATCTATCCGACGGTGGACACAGCCGTGCAGGCTGCCAACAATGCCTTCCAGGCTTATCGGGGTGTGGGGCTCGCAGGCCGGCGAGCGATCATCGACTCCATCAGACGGGTGATGACCACCAACGCAGAGACCCTGGCCCGTATGGCACGCGAGGAGACCGGGCTGGGGCGGGTCTCCGACAAGATTCGCAAGAACCTCCTCGTCACCCGAAAGACTCCCGGCCCGGAGGACCTCGACTCGACGGTGGTCACCGGTGACGAGGGCATGATGATGACCGAGTTCGCCCCTTACGGTGTGGTTGCTGCCATCACACCGACCACCAACCCGACTTCAACCATCATCAACAACACGATCGCCATCCTCTCCGCCGGCAACACGGTCACCTACAACGTCCATCCGAACGCCAAGCGGGTATCCGCCCACAACATCAGGCTGATCAACGATGCCGTCACCGACGGTGGCGGCCCCGCAGACTTGGTGACCGCGGTGCCCGAACCCACCATCGACAGCGCCAAGGACCTCATGCACCATCCGCTCGTCAGGCTGCTACTCGTAACCGGAGGCCCCGGGGTGGTGGAGGAGGCGTTGAAGACCAACAAACGCGCCGTCACTGCCGGTCCCGGCAATCCGCCGGCGGTGGTGGACGACACCGCAGACGTCGACACGGCAGGGAGGGACATAGTCGCCGGGGCATCGTTCGACAACAACTTGATCTGCACCGACGAGAAGACGACCGTCGTCCTCGACGCGGTGGCCGATCGCCTCCTGCAATCCATGTCCCGCAACGGCGCCTATGTGCTCAAAGAACATGAGCTCCGCCGCCTGGAACGCGTCGTCTTCACCGAGCTGGGTGGTGCGGGCAAGCCGGGCAGGGTCGACGGCAGATGGATCGGCAAAGATGCTGCCGTCATCCTCGGCGAAATCGGCGTCCGGGTACCCGACGATGTTCGGCTCGTGGTTGCCGAAGTACCCAACGAGCATTCGCTCGTGTGGACTGAGCAGATGATGCCGGTGATGCCCGTCACCCGGGTACGGACGATTGAGGACGCCATCGACCTGGCAGTGCGCTCCGAGCACGGGTTCCGGCACACGGCGTCGATACATTCATCGAACGTAGACACGATCACCGCCATGGCGCGAGCCATCAACTGCTCGATCTTCGTCGCCAACGGGCCCAACTATGCCGGTCTCGGCCAGGGCGGGGAAGGCTTCACGTCGTTCTCCATAGCGAGCCCCACAGGAGACGGTCTCACCCGGCCCCGAACCTTCAGCCGGGAACGGCGGGTCACCGTCGTCGGCGCCCTGCGGATCGTGTGATGCCGGCGTTGCGTTTCCTCTCGCCCGGATTCCCTGCCGCAGTGGATTGCAGATGAACCCTGCGCTGGCCTTGCTGGAGTTCGGGTCCATCGCCGTCGGCGTGGAAGCGGGTGATGCCATGGTGAAGCAGGCGCCGGTTGAGACCGTTACCGGCGGCACGGTACATCCGGGCAAGTACCTGGTGCAGGTGACCGGAGACGTTGCCTCGGTTGAAGAAGCAGTCACCGCCGGCCGCCGGGTCGGAGGAGCTGCCCTGCTGGGACTGGTTTACCTGCCGGATGTGCATCCCGGCGTCGTGGCTGCGGCAGCGGGTTTGCGCAATCCGCCTCGCGGCGACGCCATCGGCGTCGTCGAGACCCGTCATGTGCACAGTGCAATCGCTGCCGCCGACGCCGGCGTCAAAGGTGCTTCGGTGATCATCCTCGAGCTGGGCATGGCCGACGGCCTCGGAGGCAAAGGGTTCGTGGTGTTCAACGGTGACGTCGCCGATGTGCAAGCCGCCGCCACCATCGGAGCGGAGCGGGTCGAACCCGGCCACCTGGTGGCCCAAGTGGTGATCCCCCAGATACATCCTGAGATGGTCGCCAACCTCACAGCTGGCTCGCGTTTCAACGACTTGACAGGCGGTTGACATGCAACTTGGCCGCGTCACGGGGACCGTTGTCGCCACCGTGAAATCACCCGGGTTGGAAGGCGTCAAATTCCTCATCGTGCAGCCACTGGACCGCGACAGCCGACCTCAGGGACGTCCAGTTGTGGCCGCCGACGCGGTGGCGATGGCCGGTCCGGGAGAGCTGGTGTATGTGGTGGCTGCCCGGGAGGCGGCCCAAGCCATGCCGGAGGCTTTCGTACCCGTCGACCACGCCATCGTCGGCATCGTCGACGCGGTGGAGAGCCTTCAGTGAAGCTGGCCCGTGTCGTGGGGACGGTGGTGTCCACCGTCAACGCCCCGGTCTTCGACGGCCGCCGCCTGCTGATGTGTGACCTGATAGACCCGGACGGCCGGCCCACCGGCGGCTACATGATCGCGGTGGACTGCGTCGGCGCCGGCGCCGGCGAAACCGTGCTGCTAATCGACGAAGGCAACTCGGCTCGCCAGATGGTGGGTTGGGATGTGGCGCCGATCCGCACCGTCGTGGTCGGGGTGGTGGATGAAGTCGACGTCGACAGCAGCGGCTGACCGTCGCCAAGGGAACTGCCGGACCCTGCGAGCCTGAAAACCACAGGACCTCGCCTCCCCGACCTCCTCCTGTTGGTGCCCGTTGCGTTCGCCTGTGCAACATCGGTGCGTCGCTGTCTTGACCGTGTGATGACTCGCACGCTGGTCGACGATCCAACGGCGCCCCAACCACCGCTGTAGATCATCAAGGGCATCTGTGGCATATGCCCCGCCGGATGCTGGGCGCAACTCGGGTTGCGGGACGGCAGGCTGGAGACGATCGCACCCGACGAAGGCCATCCGCTCGGCATGCTGTGCCGCCGCGGCAGCCACGCCGCTGAAATCGTCTACTCCGAACATCGGCTTCGCAGCCCCATGAAAAGGGTGGGGCCCAAAGGCAGTCGGCAGTTCGAAGGGGTGTCGTGGGACGACACATACGACATCATCGTCGACAACCTGCAGCGAATCGCCGAGGAGTCGGGCCCTGAAGCTGTCGCCACCTACACCGGCAGAGGAGCTTTCGAGCTGTCGCTGTGCGACATGTATCAGCCGCAGGCGGCGCCGGTGTCTTCAACCTCCAACGTGCTGTTCCCCTTCGGGTCGCGGCTCCTACATGACTTACGGACCGGTGTTCCGGCTGCGGGACAAGGTCATCGATCCGGTGGGAGAATCCCGCAACGACTATCTGATCATGGCCGAGCTGGCGCAACGCCTCGGCTACGGCGGGATCTTTCCGCAGACGGAGGAAGCCCGGCGGCTGCTCAGATCCCTACCGTCGGGCGACCGCGGACGAGATGGGGACCTCTCAGGTCGGTTGAAGGCACCGCTGCCGGCCGGACCGCAGCCGGCCATGATGTCCCACCTCAGCGCGGCGACACAGCTTCGCGGCTCACAGCCGGGATGCTGCCGCCTCGTCAACGAACCATACGGTGGCCGGACCGCACGCCGCCACCGCCGTCGCCGGCAGATCCGTTCCGTCGAACACCTGTCGCAGCGCGTCGGCCTTGGACTCCCCGGCAACGAGAAACACCAGCCGCCGGGTTCGTCTGACGAGGGGAAGCGTCGCCGTCAGCCGCCACTGTTCCCTACTGGGAATGAACTCGGCAACGTAGAGGCGGGTCGTCTCGGCGAGGGCTGTTCCCCCTGGAAATAGCGACAGCGTGTGGCCGTCTGCACCCATTCCTGCCAGCAGCACCCCGGCGTCGTCACCGATCTGGCCGTCAAGAGCCTGTTCGTACCGATGTGCGGAGTCCACCGGCCCTTCGGCCGGGTATTCGGGGGTGAGCCACATGGCTCCCGGGGCCGCCACATGGCGGCGGGCCATGCGCTGGTTGGAATCGGGGTCGTCGGGCCGTACCCAGCGCTCGTCACCGAGCCACAACGTCATGCGTGACCAGTCGATGGCGAGCCGCCCCAGCTCCCGGTAGGTGTCTTTGGGTGTTGCACCGCCGGCCAGTCCGAGCCGGGGTGATCCGTCGTCCAGCCACCCGGCCACTGCCCCCGCGGCGGCTGCCGCCAGCTCGGCCCTGGGGAAGACGCGCACATCCACGGTCTCGACCTTAGAGCCGGGATGGCTACGCTCGCCGATCGGGTTCCGGTAGGAGTGAGACATGTCGATCGTGCGGCCCCACCTGGACGCCCTCACCGCACCGGGGGCTCCGTTCGAGGTGGTCACCGAAATGGTGGCCGGTCATCCGGTCCGCACCTATGCCGCCCGCCAGCACAACCTGAGGTCGTTCATCACCGCAGGAGAGGCCCACGGTGCCCGTGAATTCCTGGTTCAGGGTGAAAGGAGGGTCACCTTCGGTGACGCTTTTCACACTGCACGCAGTGTGGCTGCCGGTCTCGCCGCACGTTTCGGGGTGGGCGCAGGTGACAGGGTTGCCGTCGTCGGTGCCAACTCCGTCGACTGGGTCGTCGCCTACTGGGGGGCGGTTGCCCTCAACGCGGTGGTGGTTCCACTCAATGCGTGGTGGCGTCCCGCAGAACTCGCGTTCGGCATCGCGGACTCCGGCACCCGGGTCGCCTTCACCGATACCCGCCGGGGACGGGCGCTCATCGAGGCCGGGTTTCCGCCGCAGCAGATCGTCACATGGGGTGATGGGCCGGCGGGCACGGTGCCGCTGAGAGAACTTGCCACCTGGGAGCCCTTGGACCTGGCTGCGGCACCTGCCACCGGTGAGAACGACCCTGCGGTCATCTTCTACACCTCCGGGACCACCGGGCGTCCCAAGGGCAGTGCCAACACGCATCACAACATCATCGCCAACTTCCTCAACGCCGTCGTGTTCCTGCAGGCAGTGCGCCGGGCCGGCAGATCGGAGGAGGAAGACCGCCAGGAGATCGACCTGTGTGTAGTCCCGCTGTTCCACGCCACCGCCAACCTGGCGATCATGACACCGTTTGCCTATGCCGGTCACAAGCTCGTCTTTCTGCCTCCGGGACGATTCGATCCCGAAACCGCGGCGCGGACGATCGCCGGCGAGGGTGTCACCAGGTTCGGCGGTGTTCCCACAGTGGTGGCACGCATGCTCGACGCCGGTGTACATGAGCGCTACGACATGTCGAGCGTGCGTTCCATCAGCTACGGCGGCGCCCCGGCATCGCCGGCGCTGGCAGATCGCATCGGGCGAGCCTTTCCCGCGGCCAAGGACAGGCTCACCCAGGGCTATGGGCTCACGGAGACGTCGCCGCTGGTGACGCTCAACGTTGGTGAGGACTATTTGAGAAAGCCGGCTTCTGTGGGCATCGCATTGCCCACATGTGAAGTGGTCATCGTCGACGGCGCCGGGCGGCCTCAGCCGGCCGGCGCCACCGGTGAGATATGGATCAGAGGAGCCAATGTAATTGCGGGATACTGGGACCGTCCGGAGGTCAACGCCGCCGAATTCACAGACGGGTTTCTCCACACCGGCGACGTCGGCTACATGGACGATGAAGGGTTCCTCTACATCACCGACCGGGCAAAGGACGTGGTCATTCGGGGAGGTGAGAACGTGTACTCCGCGGAGGTGGAGGGGGTGATCGACGGCCACCCTGGTGTGGCCGAATGCGCCGTCGTCGGCTCTCCCCACCCCGACCTCGGTGAAGAGGTGAGATGCGTCGTCGTCCTGCGACCCGGCGGCACGGCCACGGCTGCTGAGCTCGCGAACTTGTGTGCGCGTCGACTGGCCCTATTCAAGGTGCCGACGGTGTGGGAGTTCCGCGCCGACGCGTTGCCCCGCAACCCGGCCGGGAAGGTCCTCAAGTCGGTGCTGCGCGGATCATCAGTCGGCCTTTTCGCCGTCGGCGACGACTCGCCACTATGACCCGGCATCTTCGTATCGCGGTCGCACCCGGCATCAAGGTCACAGGCCTGCTGGCGGGGCCCGGCGAAGGTCACATCGGGATGCTGCTGGCTCCAGGTGCCGGCGCCGGGCAACGCTCCGAGTTCATGGCTCACATGCGGGGCGGGCTCGCCGCCGCTGCCGGTGTCCCCGTACTCACTTTCGACTATCCATATCGGGAGGCGGGGAGGTCCCGCCCCGACCCTCCCCGCCGGCTCATCGAGGCCCATGCCGCCGCCGCCGCCAGGCTGGCACGGCGATGCGACCGCGTCGTTCTCGCCGGGAAGTCGATGGGAGGGCGCATTGGCTCCCACGTTGTGGCCGACGGCCTGGCAGCCGCCGCCGGGCTCGTCTATTACGGGTACCCGTTGCTGCCGATCGGCAAGGCAGAGCCCAGATCGACCGCCCATCTGGAGACGATCGCGCTACCGCAGCTCTTCTGGTGTGGAGGGCGGGATCGGCTGGGTCCGCCGTCGCTGGTGCGCCGCGTTGCCGCTGCAGTACCCGCTGGGCGGGTGAGGGAAATCCCCGCTGCCGATCATTCATTCCGAGTGCCGAAGTCGGGGCCGCCGTGGTTCGAAGTTCTCGACGGATTGGTGCAAGGCACAGTCGACTTCACCGCCGGGCTGTGAGTCGCAGCCGGTATCAGCGCACCCTCTTGGGAGCCAGATAGGCGCCGCTTACAAACCCACCGCTGCGCAGCCTCAGAATCCACACCGACCCCTTTGATGCTCGCGGCGAGGCGTCCAGGTCGGCGCCGGCGGCCACCGCTGCATCGAGCACCGCCCGGGCCTGGGCACCGTGGACGGAGAGAACCGCAGCTCGTCCCATCACCGTGGTGTGCACCGCGTCAACCACATCACGATCGGCGGTGTCTTCGGCCAGCCAGTCGGCTGTGTGCAACCGTTCGTCGATTGCGTCCGCCGCCGGCTGGGCGGTCTGGATGCACCGCAGATACGGGCTGGAGATGATCCGGCCTACCGGATGTTCGAGGAGGCGCCGCAGGATTGCCGCCGCCTGCCGCCTCCCGGCCTTGGAGAGAGGCCGTTCGATGTCATCGCCCTTCCACCTGTCCCTGGACCCGGCAAGAGCATGGCGCACCATGTAGAGGATCCCCCGATCGCCGGCAGCGGCGTCGTGGCCCCATGCCACCACGCGGTGGTCCGGCGGGTACGAGAGCCTTCGCAGAGCGTCGCCGCGACGCAACCATTCGACACCGTCCACCTCCTTGTTGGGGTGGAACTCGCCGCCGACAGGTTCCATCAGCCAGAACCTGACGATCTTGCGCCGTCGCCGGGTGCGGTAACCGATCGTTCCCAGTTTTCGACCCAACTTCACTGCCAGGCCGGTCTCCTCCTCCACCTCACGTTGGGCGGCGGCCTTCATCGTCTCGCCGGGCTCCAGTTTGCCTTTGGGTAACGTCCAGTCGTCGTAGCGGGGACGGTGGACGAGCAGGTATTCGCGTTTGCCGCCCCTTCGCCGGAAGACGACACCACCGGCAGCCTTGATCTCCGGCAGTGCCATCAGCTCTGGGCGCGGGCCCTGTCCAGTGCGATGTCTTGCAGACGTCGATGAGTGGCAACTCCGGCGGCGACCGGAACCTTCGACCAGGTTTCGGATGCCAGCTCCCAGGCCTGAGCGTCGTCGTCCAGGCACACGCTGAGGATCTCCTCCAGACGGTTGCGGAGCACTCGATCCGTCACCGGAGTAAGCGCCTCCACCCGCCATGTGAGGTTGCGCGGCATGAGGTCGGCCGATCCGATGTAGTAGTCCGCCCCGTCTGAATCGCCGAAGCGGTAAATGCGGGAATGCTCCAGCCAGCGCCCCACGATGGAGCGCACCCGGATGTTGTCACTGAGTCCGGGCACCTGGGGGCGGAGGGCACACATGCCACGGATTATGAGGTCGATCTCGACACCGGCGCTCGAGGCGGCGTACAGGGCGTCTATCACTTCGGTGTCGACCAGGTGGTTGGCCTTGATCACTATCCGGCCCGCCGACCCGCGGTCCGTCTGGCCTCTGATGGCCGCGATCACATGGCGGCGCATGGCGGTGGGGGCCACCAGAATGTGGCGGTAGTCCTCAAGCCGGCCGTACCCGGTGAGCACGTTGAACAGCTCGGCCAGGTCGGTGCCTATCTCAGCGTCGGCGGTGAACAGGCCCAGGTCCTCGTAGAGGCGAGCCGTCTTCGGGTTGTAGTTGCCGGTGCCGATATGTGAATAGCGGCGCAGTCTTCCACTTTCGCGACGGACGACGAGTGCGATCTTGGCGTGGGTTTTGAGCCCGACGACGCCGTAGACGACATGAACCCCGGCTTCCTCCAACAGGCGGGCCCAGCGGATGTTGGCCTGTTCGTCGCCGCGTGCTCTCAGCTCGACCACCGTTACCACCTGTTTACCGGCGTCGGCTGCGGAGACCAGCGAACGGACGATGGCTTCCTCGCCGCCGAGGGCCGGGTCGTCGGCCAGCGACGTCCGGTACAGGGTCTGTTTGATTGCGAGGACTTGCGGATCTGCGGCCGCTTGGGCGATGAACGTTGCCGTTGAAGCGGCAAAAGATTCGTATGGATGGTGGACGAGGACGTCGCCTCGACCTATGACGTCGAAGACGTTCTCACTGCCCGCCTGCACCCCGACGAAGGCAGGAGGTATCACCGGGTTCCAGTGCCTTTCCTTCAACTCGGGGCGGTCCAAGCCGACGACCGCCCACAAGCCGGACAGGTCGAGAGGGGTCTGAAGGCGGTAGACGTCTTCACCGTCGATCTGTAGCTCGGACACCAGGAGGTCGAGGACGTCGGCCGGCATGTCGGGATGGCACACGACTGCGATCGCCACCGAGAATCGTTGCTGCCGCTGTATCCCCGTCTCCAGCGCCGACATGAGGTCTTCTGCCTCGTCCTCCTCGAGGGCGATGTCGGCATTTCGGATCACGCGAAACGGGTGGTGTGCGATCACATCCATGTTGGGAAACAGCCTGTCGAGATGGGCGCCGACTAGCTCTTCGAGCGGGAGGAACTTCTTGCCGGCGACCGGCAGGAACCGCGGCAGCGAGGGAGGCAACTTGACTCTGGCGAAGCGGCTCTGCACCGCGTCGGGGCTGCGAACTTGTACTGCAAGGTTGAGCGACAGGTTGGAGATGTAGGGGAAAGGGTGCGCCGGGTCGACTGCCAGCGGTGTCAGCACAGGGAAGATGTCCGCTTCGAACACCCGGCTCAGCTCGTCCCGTTCGCTTTCGGTCAGATCCTCCCATCCGTACACGCCGATACCTGCAGCACACATCTGGGGGTACAGATCGCCGTAGACGCCGTCCCGTACTGCGTTGATCCTCCGCAGCACCTTGCGGATGGCGGTGAGCTGATCGGTGGGGGAGCGGCCATCGGGGGAAGGCGCCTCAATGCCGAGTCGGGCCTGTTCGGCCAGGCCCGACACTCTCACCTGGAGAAACTCGTCGAGGTTGTTGGACACGATGGCGAGGAAATTGACGCGTTCCAGGAGAGGTCGGCCTTCGTCGGCCGCCATGGCGAGCACCCGCTCCTGGAAGGCCAGCAGCGACAGCTCACGGTTGATGTACAGGTCTGGGCCGTTCATGATCCTTCGCGGGCATGGGATGGTGCCGGTGTCGTCAGTAGCAACCATCGCTCAGCCGTTGTCTTCCAGATCGGCGATCTTGCGCAGCCGCCTTAGGTGCCGTTCTTCGCCGCTGAACTCAGCTCCGGTGAAGGCCTGCACGATGTTCCAGGCCAGTTCCTCCCCGATGACACGGGCACCAAGCGCCATCAGGTTGGCGTCGTCATGCTCCACCGCTTGCCGTGCGGTGTAGGTGTCTTGGGCCTGGACGCACCTGACTCCCTTGACTTTGTTGGCCGCGATCGCAGCCCCTGCCCCGGATCCGCAGACGACGATTCCGCGGTCGGCTCGTCCGTCAACCACCGCCCGCGCTACCAGAGCCGCATAGTCGGGATAGTCGACAGGGTCCGTTGAGTGAGTGCCCACATCGATCACGGAGAAACCCTCACCACCGAGGCGGTTTTGGAGCTCCTCCTTGAGGAGATACCCGGCATGGTCCGAACCGATGACGATTCGCATGCTGAGAAGCTATCAGCTGTCGGTGGAGAGGTCACCGACGAACGGGGAGGTCTCGTCCATCCATCGCATCACGTCGGGCTCTACGTCCGGAGCGTTGTAGGGATCCGAGTCTGCCTCTTACCGGCCAGAGGAAGCTGCCCAAGTGCGTGCGCAGTGCGTCTCGCCACCGCCATACGGCCCCACCGGAGGCGACGCCCCCGATCATCGCCCACCCGGTCGACATCGCCAGCACATGAGGCAGTACGGCGACCAGAAACGCGTAGTAGAGGATGCGATGGCGCCGGCGCCACCGGCGCCGTGCAGCGCCTCGCGGGACACCGTACATCCCGTAGAAGCCGCTGAGAACGGTGGCCAGGAACAGCCAGACGCTGATGCCGAACTCTCCCCCAATGTGGAGGAGCACTGCAATGACGGCGGCAAGGCCAACGTTGGCATGAGCAGCCGTAGGCAGCCGTTTGCCCCACGAGGTGGGCCGACGCACCTGGAGAGTGCGGTACGGCCCTGCCAGGAAAGTCGCCTGCTGCGACGAGCCGGGAACGGACAGCGGATAACCTTGGCTCCATGGACCGCATTGTCGTCGACGGGGGAGCGCAACTGGACGGCACCGTCGCAGTCAAAGGTGCCAAGAACGCAGTGCTGCAGCAGATGGTGGCCGCGCTGCTCGCCCCCGGCACATACCGGATCTCCAACGTCCCGGCGATCCTCGATGTTGCCTACATGGAATCGGTGTTGGAGCACTGTGGAGCGACCTGCCGGCGCGACGACGGCGTGTTGGCGATATCTGTACCCGACGAGTTGAAACCTGAAGCTCCCCTTGACCTCGTACGCAGGATGCGGGCTTCGGTTTTGGCGATGGGCGCCTTGCTGGCCAGGTGTGGCGTGGCCCGGGTGGCACTTCCCGGAGGCGACGACTTCGGGTCCCGCCCGATCGACTGGCACCTTCAGGGGCTGCGAGCGCTCGGAGCCGAAGCCGAGTTGGTGCACGGCGAGATGGTGCTGCGAGCTCCCCACGGTCTGAATGGAACGGAGATCGATTTGGAGTTTCCCAGCGTCGGCGCCACCCAAAACGTGCTGTTGGCCGCGGTCCTCGCCAAGGGACGCACCGTGTTGTTCAACGCAGCCCGGGAACCCGAGATCGTCGACCTCGTCGAGTTCCTTCAGAGCATGGGGGCCGACATCCGCGGCGCAGGGACGGCGACGATCATGGCCCGGGGGGTCTCCGCCC
>CAZIEQ010000040.1:0-13439 GCA_964538725.1 uncultured Acidimicrobiia bacterium
CTCGCCAGACCCTTGCCGAGTAAAAGCTGCAACTAACCGCCGCATTCCAGCTCTTCGGGGTATCGCCCTACAATCCAGGCGAAGTCCATCCACTGTGCCGAAAGCCGGGCGAGCGGCACCGGCGGATCCAACCCGTGGCCGGGCGCCCAGCCGTATCGGGGACGGACCGCTCCCAACGTGTCCACCTGGCGCAGGTATGCAGTGAACGCATCGTCGCTCAACTGGTCCCGCAAGTCGTCCAAGCCCACTTGAAGTTGGAATGCGGTGCGCTCGACAAGAGGCTGGTCGAGGGCGTCCCGCAGCTCGCCGATCGAATCCGAGCTCCAAGCCCGCAGCAGCAGGTCATCGGCACCTGCGGCGAGGGCTGCGGTGGCGGCATCGACGGAATCGACAAACACCGACACTCTCGGGGCCACCCCCGGCAACGAGGCAAGTGCGGCGGCATCGGCTACATCACGGCGGCGGACACGCAGAAACGCCGCCTGCGAACGAGCGAGTGCGTCGAGCACATCCTCACGCCTGCCCCGGTTGAGGATTGTTATGCGCCACCCGGGAACGCCTGCGGCGGCCAGTCGGAGAGCCGTCTGCGGCCCGGCCACCCAGGCCGCAGGGTCGGCGTCACCCAGACCATGGCTCACCGGGAGCAAGCCTCCCTGCAGCAATTCCGAGATGTCGGCCGCCGTCAGCATCTCCCCTTCGGCGACGGTGGCTCCTTCACGTCGGCGGCTCGACGCCCACAGCTCGTGGACCGTTCGGGGTGCCGGTCGAACACGGATGAAAGTGATCAAGTAGCGCTCCTGGAAGGACGGCGGGAAACGGCAGCGTACCCGTCACTGTCGGCAACGGCGAGAACACGCGGCAGCAAGCCGGGATCGACCCACTCGTTGCCGATGAATCGGGGGTAGACGGGCAGCCTGGGGCGCAGCTCGAAACCCGCGGCGGACGTGCGCACCGTCAGCTCTTCGAGATGGGGCCAGGGGGCCTCCGGATTGACCCAGTCGATGGTGAGCGGCGAAACTCCTCCCCAGTCGTTGACCCCGGCGTCGAGGAGACTCTCATAGCGTTCCGTGAGGTTCGGCGGCACTTGTAGATTCATCTCGGCACCCAGCAGCCACCGAGCGACCGCCACCACCCTGGTGAAGTAGTCGATACCGGGTTCGGCATGACGGCGCATCACCGTGTCGGCCTTGGCACGGAAGTTCTGCACGATCACCTCCTGCAGGCATCCCCACCGCGCCTGCAGCTCCGAAAGGGTCAACAGGCTGGCGACGATCTCTTCGGGTGTCTCTCCGATGCCGACGAGGATTCCCGAGGTGAACGGTACCCGCAACTCGCCGGCGGTTTCGATGACACCCACCCGCAGCAAAGGGTCCTTGTCGGGACAGTCATGATGGGGCATGCCCGGCTCCATGAGTCGATCCGAGATGTTCTCCAGCATGAGCCCCATTGAAGGATTGGATGGTCGCAGAGCCGCCATCTCGCCGGTGGACATCACTCCCGGGTTGGCATGGGGGAGGACGCTGGTGCTCGCAGCGACCAGTTCGGTCATCATGCGGACGTAGTCGAGCGTCGACTCGGCGCCGTGAATGGCGAGAAACTCACCCGCCTGCGGCCAGCGATCCTCAGGCCGGTCGCCGAGTGTGAACAGGGCCTCCGTACAACCGTGCGACTCCCCTGCACGCACGATGGCCAGCACGTCGCCGGGATCGAGATACTGGCCACCGGCGCCGGGCGGCTTGGCAAAGGTGCAGTACGTGCAGCGATCCCGGCAGAGTGTGGTCAGAGGAACGAAAACCTTGCGGGAATAGGTGACGATGCGTCCCTTACCTTCATCACGCAGCCGGGCAGCCTCGGCGAGCAGCGGCCCCGGGTCTCGCTCTTGCCGCAAGTAGGCAACGGCGAGTTCGGGGTCGGGGAGCGAATGCACCATGGGACGTCCAAGTTATCAGCTACCGCGCGCTTGTGGCCCCTCGGACGGGGGGCATGCAACGGACCGTCAATCCCCTAGCGTTGCCCGGATGGGCCACGTCCGCCTGCTCGCCTTTTTGACCGCTGCGGCTGCCTGTGGAGGTACCGCAGCCGAAATACCGACGACCGGGATGGACCCCGGACCGCCGATAAGCGCCCCCACACTGGCGACGACCCCTTCTGGAGTGGTGACGAGCCTCCCCGCACCTTCACAGGCTCCCTGTGAGACCGGGGAAGGCTTCGTCGGCCACGGCACGATCGGCACCCTGCACAGCGGCGAAGGTGATGCCGTTGCCGTCGGCGGCATCCGCTGGGAGGACCATGGGACGTGCGAACGGGTCGTTGTCGACTTTGTCGACGACGCCGGCGACCCGGCAGGCCTTCCCGCCAGCGCACAGGCATCCTTTTTCGACGGGCGGCGAATCATCCGCGTCCGGATGACACCGGAGGTCACCGTCTCCGCCCTGGCAGACGTCGTGATGGACATGAGCCTCGCCGAGCGCGGCTACGTTGTGCGAGGCCTCGACGGCGGCCTGTTCGTGGACATTCATCTCGGTGGTGCCGCCACGGCTCGCGCATTCACCCTCGAAGAGCCGGGGCGCATCGTCATCGACCTGCAACCCGGCGGGCAACCCGTGGAAACGGCACCAGACCACAACGACACGATGGTTGTCACCACGCCCCGGCCTGGGGATGCGACCAACGACCCCATATCAATAGCCGGATACGCCCGTACGCGGGACGGTCAGGTGAATGTCATAGGTTCGATGGGCCGGGCCGTCCATGTGGAATCATCGACAAATGCGGCCGCATCGGTGGACGCCTGGGGCGAGTTCATGCTGCAACTCCGCGTGGGTGATCTCGGGCCGTTGGAGTTGAGCGTCGGATCAGCCGCCACCGGCGACACAGGAGGGGACGAGGTGACTTTGGAGGTTGAGGTCCGTTAGAAGAGTCCGGGGGGTGCGTCGACGACGATGAAGCCGCCGGAAGGATGCAGCTGGGACACGATGGGATCGACGAAAGGCACCTCGACCGTCTCCCCGTGTTCGGTAGTCACCACCAACCGGTCCTGGTGGCTGCCGAGAATCATCCCAGTCACCACCCCGAGCCGATTCCGCTCTGGGTCGAACACCACCATCCCCGTCATTTCGTCCGGCCACACCTCATCCACATCTAGAGGGCGCCTTTGTGTCGCCGCGATGGTCAGGACACAGCCGCGCAGCTCCTCGGCAGCTTCCCGGCTGCCCACTCCGGCGAAAGAAACGAGAAGCCCATCCCGATGACGGCGAGACGCGACGACACGGAGGCCCCGCGGCGACTCCTCGTCGGTCGTGACGATCTGCCCGGGAGCGAACCGAGTCGGGTAGTCGCTCGAGGTGACGACCGTCACCTCGCCCCGAATGCCGTGGGGTTTCCCTACGCGCCCCACGGGGATGCGATCTTCAGTCGATGAACTCAACTTTGGTGGTGAGACCTTCTTCGTCGGCCGCCGCCTGGGCAACGGTGCGGATGGCGCGAGCGACGCGGCCCCGCCGGCCGATCACCCGTCCCATGTCCTCCTTGGCGCACCGTACCTCGGCAACCACTTCGTCGGGGCCTTCCTCGACGATGGTGACTCCAACGGATTCGGGCGAGTCGACGATCTCCCTCACCAGGAACCCGACCACACGCTCCACGATTTCGCCTTTGGCCATCATTCACCCCCTTCTGCCGTCGGGGAGTCCGGCGCGTCTTCGGCGACGTTTCCCATGACCGCTGCTGCCGGTTGTGGTGTCTCCGCATCGACTGTGTGTATCTCGCCTGACCCCACGCGAAACCGCGACCATGCCCCTGAGATCTCCAGCAGCTTGCGAGCCGCGTCGGTGGGTTGAGCGCCTTTGCGCAGCCAGTCGATCGCCCTCTCGTTGTCGATTTCGACGAGAGACGGCTCCTGTCTCGGGTCGTAACGCCCGATGAGCTCGATGAACCTGCCATCTCTGGGCGAGCGGCCGTCGGCCACCACGACTCGGTATGACGGTTGCTTCTTCTTTCCCAATCTCATCAGACGGATCTTCACCGCCACGTCGTCACCTCTTCTTCTTCCTGCGACCGCCGCCGAGAAGACTGCCAAGCATGCCCTGTTCCCCCGCGGCGAAATCTTTCATCATCTTCTGCACCTGGGCGAACTGCCGAAGCAGCCTGTTGACGTCCTGTGGTGCGGTTCCCGAGCCTGCGGCGATCCGCCGTCTTCGGCTTCCGTTGATCGTCTTTGGATTATCCCGCTCCGCGGGGGTCATGGAACGAATGATCGCCTCAACCCGAGCCAGATCCTGCTCGGACACTTCGGCGTCGCGCAGCACCCCGGAAGCGCCCGGGAGCATACCAACGACTTGCTGCAGCGGCCCCATCTTGCGCAGCTGCTGAAACTGAAGGAGGAAGTCATCGAACGTGAAAGATGCTGTCCGCAGCTTCCCGGCCACCTTCTCCGCGTCGGCGGCATCCCAGGTGCTCTCGGCCTTCTCGATGAGCGTCATCACATCTCCCATCCCGAGAATGCGGGACGCCATGCGGTCGGGATGGAACGATTCCAGATCACCGAGGCTTTCCCCTACTCCGCTGAACATGATCGGGGTGCCGGTGACTTCTCGAACGGAAATGGCCGCGCCACCCCTGGCATCACCGTCGAGTTTGGTGAGCACCAATCCAGTCAGGGCGATGGCGTCGGCGAATCCACCGGCCACGTTGACCGCGTCTTGCCCGGTCATGGCGTCGACGACCAGAAGGATGTCGTCGGGTCCCACCGCCTTGGCCAACCCGGCAAGCTCGGCCATCAAACCGGCGTCTATCTGGATCCTGCCTGCGGTGTCTATCACGACGACATCGTTGCCTCCCGAGCGGGCAGCCCTGACGGCAGCTCTGGCGACTCTGGCGGGGCGGGAACCCTGTTCGGTGTAGACGGGAACCCCGATCCGGCCACCGAGGACGACGAGCTGTTCGCTGGCGGCGGGCCTGGCGAGATCGGCAGCGACCAGCAACGGTGACCGCCCCTCGTGCGCCAGGAAACCCGCGAGCTTGGCGGCGGTAGTCGTCTTGCCTGATCCTTGAAGACCGACCATGAGGATGACAGCAGGGGGACTGTCGGGAATGGCGAGCCGCGCCGGTTCACCGCCCAGCGTGACCACCAACTCCTCGTTGACGATCTTGACGACCTGTTGTGCCGGGGTGAGACTACGACGCACCTCGGTGCCGACGGCACGCTGCCGGATCCTGTCGAGGAGCCGGTCGGTCACCTGCAGGTGAACATCTGCCTCCAGGAGGGCCAGGCGAACATCGCCGAGGGCGTGGTCGACGTCGGAGTCGGAAAGGCGGCCCTTGCCACGCAGCCGGTCGAAGATGCCGGACATCCGGTCTGCGAGAGCTTCGAACATTCTCCTTCAGTGTAGGGGTAGCGTGGACCTGCTCGGTGAGGAGGATGAAACGTGAACGTCACGGTCGTGGAACACCCGCTGACCCGCCATTTTCTGAGTGTGCTGAGGGACCGCAACACGTCTCCAGATGGTTTTCGTGCAGCCGCCCGGCGTCTCACGTATACGCTCATTCTTGAAGCCACCGCCGGAGTTCCCACCACGGCCTATGAGCTCGAAACGCCTTTGGAACCTGCCCGGGGGCATCGCATGACCGACGTGGTGGCGGTGGCCGTGCTGCGCGCCGGCCTCGGCCTGCTCGACGCGGTCGTGGACCTCCTCCCCGACGTGCAGGTTGGTTTTGCAGGTGTGCAACGCAACGAAGACACCGCCGAGCCGATGGAGTACTACGCAAAGCTCCCCGACGTCTCCAAGGCGGCAGTGCTCGTATTGGAGCCGATGCTTGCCACCGGCGGCTCCCTGTCGTGGGCGGTGGGCAAGGTCAAGGATTCGGGAGCGACCAACGTCACCGCCATGTGCGTCGTCGTCGCCCCACAGGGCGCAGCTCGCATGGAAGCCGAACACCCCGACGTTCGCATCGTCACCGCCTCCCTCGACCGAGACCTCAACGACCGCTGGTACATCCAGCCCGGGCTGGGTGACATGGGAGACCGTCTCTTCGGAACCTTGTGACCGACTTCGAAGATGCCGTCGTCGCCGTGCTGCGGCGCCTCCGGTGGGGAGAGGTGGTCACATACGGCGAGATCGCTACCGAGGCAGGTCATCCGGGAGCGGCACGGGCGGTGGGAAACCTCCTGGTGCACGGCGACGGACTGCCATGGTGGAGAGTGGTGACCACAAGCGGCCGCCTGGTACCAGGACACGAAGTCCACCAGGCGGCTCTGTTGCGCTCTGAGGGGGTAGACGTCCGCAACGGCCGTGTGCTCCGATGACCGCCCTCACCCGTCACATCGAGGAGATGCTGCTGCGGGCCCTCGCTGCTCGGCAGACGGCCGTTCTCGGCGGCTGGCTGCTGCGATTCGCCGCCTGCTGACACCCATGTTTCGCCTCACCGTCGCCGCCCGCCCCGGCGCCCTGGATAGCCGTCTCGCCGACACACCGCCTCCGTGCTTGTAACAGCCGACAACGAACCTGCACACCGGCTCGATGCCAACCTCAGATTCCGAGAGTCCCATCGGTATTGGTACCGGATGAGCCCAACCCGACCCGGGAGTAGCCTCGCCGGGTCATGGACACTCCCAATCGCCGAAGCCGGCCCGCCACGGTACCTGGCAGCCGTCCCCGTGCGCTGTTGAGGCGCAACTCGAACCGCGGCGAGATGTCCCCGGCATGAAGATCCTGGAGCTGATCGAGCGCAAGCGGGACGGCGGCCGCCTATCCGACCCGGAGATTCGCTGGGTCATCGGAGCCTTTACGACCGGGGACGTCCCCGACTATCAGATGTCGGCGCTGCTCATGGCGGTCTTCGTGCGGGGTCTCGACTCCGACGAGCTGGCGATCTGGACGGAGGCGATGCTCCACTCCGGTGAGGTTCTCGACTTCTCCTCTGTTCCCACGCCCAAGGTGGACAAGCATTCCACAGGCGGGGTCGGCGACAAGGTGAGCATCCCGCTGGCTCCCATGGTCGCAGCCTGCGGGGTGGCGGTGCCGATGATGAGCGGGCGCGGGCTGGGCCACACGATGGGCACGCTGGACAAGCTGGAGTCGATCCCCGGATTCACCGTACGTCTCGATCCCGATCGATTCCGGGCCGTCCTCGAGGAATGCGGGCTGGTCCTTGCTGGACAGTCGGAGACGTTGGTGCCCGCCGACCGACGCATATACGCGTTGCGGGATGCCACCGGAACTGTGCCTTCGATACCGCTCATCGCATCGTCGATCATGTCGAAGAAGCTGGCAGAGGGCCTCGACGGCCTCGTGCTGGATGTCAAGGTGGGCACCGGCGCCTTCATGAAAACGCCCGTCCAAGCCCGGGACCTCGCCGAGACGATGGTTGGCATCGGCAGATCCCATGGGACTCGCGTAGTGGCGCTGTTGACGGACATGAACGAGCCTCTGGGCAGCGAGGTGGGCCACGCCAACGAGATCACGGAGAGCATCGCGATGCTCCGGGGCGAGGGGCCGGCCGACTTGCAGGAGGTGACCTTCCGCCTGGCAGAGGAAATGCTGCTCCTCAGCGGAGTCCACTCGAAGCGTGCCGACGCCCGAGCGGCGCTCGAGGGGGTGATCTCGACCGGCGCCGCACTGGAGAGGCTGGCGAAGGGGGGCAAGGGGCAGGGGGGGGAGCCTGGCGGGGGGGACCGCACCCCGCTTCTGCCTCCTGCCCCCCCCCCGCACCAAGTCTCGGCGGGGAGCTCCGGCTGTGTCACCCGGTGCGATGCTCTCAACATCGGACGGGCGGCGACGCTCCTCGGCGCCGGCCGCGAGCGCAAAGAAGACGACATCGACCACGGCGTCGGCATCACGCTTCATGCCAAGACGGGGAGCATCGTGGACAAGGGGCAGGCCCTCGCCACCGTGACGTGGCGTGAGGAGACCAGGCTGCGAGCGGCAGTGCAGCTGCTCCACCGGGCTTGGACCATTGGAGAGGCAGCAGATTCTCTCTCCACACGCATAGTAGGGGAGGTGCGATGAGCTACCAGGCGATCGCCGCCGCAGCAGCAGCCATCAGAGCGGCCACCGGCGCCGGTCCCCACAGGGTGGGGGCAGTCCTCGGTTCGGGTTTGGGAGTGGTGGCGACAGAACTCCCGGGGGCGAAGGCCATCCCATACGCGGACATCCCCGGTTTTCCGACACCTTCGGTGGCCGGCCACCAAGGAACGCTGTACTCGGTGGAACTCGACGGTGTCGGCGTGCTGCTCCTCTCCGGTCGGGTCCACGCCTACGAAGGCAGATCCCTCGAAGAGGTCGTATTCGCAGTGCGGGCGATTCGCCTTGCCGGGTGCGAATCTGTGCTGCTGACCAATTCTGCGGGGGGTTGCGGAAAGGGTCTGCGCCCCGGGGACCTGGTTCTGATACGCGACCATCTCAACCTCACCGCCCGCAATCCGCTCGCCGGACCCAATGATGAGAGACTCGGGCCACGGTTTCCCGACATGAGCCGAATCTACGCACCTCAGCTGCGGGAGATGGCCCATCGCGTCGCCGCCGAGGTCGGTGTCCCTCTCCGCGATGGCGTGTATTCGTGGTTTCTCGGACCAAGCTACGAAACCCCTGCGGAGGTACGGATGGCGAGACTGCTCGGTGCCGACCTGGTTGGCATGTCGACCGTCCCCGAGGCCATCGCGCTGCGCCACATGGGTGCCCGGGTGGTAGCCATCTCCCTGGTGACCAACCTCGCCGCCGGCATATCCGACTCACCTCTGTCCCATGATGACGTCACCGCGACGGCACAGGCCTCCAGGGAGGTTTTTTCCCGTCTGCTGCTGACCCTCCTGCCGCTGATGGCGTGACGGGAACTCCGTTTTCGGTCTGCTGCATTCCCCACCACCAACTCACAACTGGGAGCCGGTCACTCGTCCCTAGACTCGCCGTTCGAATCATCCAGGGAGCCAACGATGAATATCGCCGTATGTGTCAAGCAGATACCTGATCCGGCGACCCCATACGATTTGGACCCCGACACCCATTTCGTCGTGCGGCCGGACGACCAGATTCTCGATGACACCGACCGCTATGGAATCGAGGTCGGCTTGCAGCTTGCAGAAGCTTCTCAGGGTTCGGTGACCGCAATCTCGATGGGGCCCGTGGGAACCATGAACGGCATACGCCAGGCGCTGGCGATGGGGGCCGACAAGGCGGTCGTGATAGACGACGAAGTGCTGCGCGGATCCGGTGCTCTGGTCACCGCCCGCGTGCTGGCGGCGGCGGTGCAGCGTGAAGGTTGTGAGCTGGTGATCGCCGGGACCGAGTCCACCGACGGTTACTCGGGTGTGGTTCCCCAGCAGATGGCGGAGATCCTCGGCGTTCCGGCTCTCACTTATGCGAGGAAGGTGGAGGTCGAAGGCGACAGGATCGTCATCGAGCAGCAAACCGCCGTCGGGTACGACGTCGTAGAAGCCCGAATGCCAGCAGTGCTGTCGGTGACTGCCGGTGTTGTCGAGCCCCGCTACCCGACTTTCAAGGGGATCATGTCCGCGAAGAAGAAGCCGATCGACCGGCTGACCGCCGCCGACCTCGGGTTCTCAGCGGAATCCGTCGGCACCGCTGGAAGCGGCCAGCGCATTGCCAGCGTCGAGCAGGCCCCCGGCCGGGATGCGGGCAGGATCATCGAAGACGAAGGCGAGGCTCATCTCGAGATAATCGAGATGCTCGAACGAGCGAAAGTGATCTGATATGGCGGTTTGGGTGTTCTCCGAGGAATCAGATGGAGCTGCGACGACTGTGGCATTGGAGCTGCTGACCAAGGCCCGGACGCTGGACGCCGACGTTGCGGTGTTCCACGTCGGCGCAGGAGGTGACGCCGTGCTCGCCGCCCTCGGCGATCACGGTGCAACCGCGGTTTACCGCATGCCCCGAGGCGACGGCCTCCCCGCCGCCGCGGCGGCGGCCGCTCTGGCCGATCTGACCGCCGAACACCAGCCACGTCTGCTGATGTTCGGTCTCGCATACACCGACCGCGATGTGGCCGGGCGGCTGAGTGCCCGCACCGGGGCACCGTTGCTGTCGAACGCCGTCGGCGTGGACATCGCCGACGGGATCGTCACCGTTACCAACGAGATCCTCGGCGGCACGGTCCTCGTTTCCACTGAATCTGCCGCCGATGAGAGCCCCATCGTGGTTGTGCGCGCCAAGGCTTTCACCGCCGAGCCGGCCGGTGGGGAACCCCCGGCGAGGGTGGTGGATGTCACACCTCCCGACGCGGGACACGCCGCCACCGCATTGGTAACCCAACGCCATGCCGAGGAGGCGGAAGGCCCCCAACTGGCAGAGGCCGATGTCGTCGTCTCTGGAGGCCGCGGCATGGGCTCGGCGGACAACTTCGGAATCGTCGAAGACCTCGCCGGGCTCCTCGACGCTGCCGTTGGAGCCACCCGTGCCGTCGTCGACGCCGGCTGGGTGCCCTATGCCCTCCAGGTGGGACAGACCGGAAAAACCGTCAAACCCAACGTCTATGTGGCATGCGGAATCTCGGGCGCCATGCAGCACCTGGTAGGTATGAAGGATTCGGGAACGATCATCGCCATCAACAAGGATCCCGACGCACCCATTTTCGGCGTTGCAGATCTGGGAGTCATCGGCGATGTCCACAAGGTGCTCCCCAAGCTGGTGGAGGAATTGAACAAACGGGGATAGCGGCCTCCGTCAGCCGTCCGTTGCGGAAGACGGAGTGTTCAGCGTTTCCGGACCGAAGGAGTGCGGCAAGATCTCGTCGAAGCCGTGCTCGACATAACCACCTCCGCCATCCTGCACCAACACCCGCTGCACACCGAACTCCCTCATGATCTGACGGCACTTCCCACATGGGTAGCACGCTTCCGTGGCGTCGAGGCAAGCAACAGCCACGACGGAGATGCGGCGCTCCCCTGACGATGCGGCATGTCCCACCGCGATCGTCTCAGCGCACAGTCCCATCGGATAGCTGGCGTTCTCGATGTTGGCGCCGGTGAAGACTGTGCCGTCCGGAGTCATCGCGGCGGCGCCGACACGGAACTTCGAATAGGGGCTGTAAGAGTTCTCTGCCGCCCGGCGGGCCCGATCCATCAGTTCGGCATCCGTCATGTCGTTCCCAGCAGCCGTGACACATATTCGTCGCGATCGAACGGTAGGAGATCGTCGAGGCCTTCACCGACGCCGACGAGCTTCACCGGTACACCGAGCTCACTTTCGATGGGAACGACAACCCCACCCTTGGCTGTACCGTCGAGCTTGGTGACGATCACGCCTGTGATGCCGACGGCTGCTGCGAATCCGCGTGCCTGAGCGATCCCGTTCTGACCTGTCGTGCCGTCGAGCACCAACAACGACTCGTGGAGATCGCCTGCTTCCCTCCGCAGCACGCCGGCGATCTTTTCCAATTCCCCCATCAGGTTGGTGTGGACGTGCAGACGACCTGCGGTGTCGACGAGGAGCACGTCGGCTTTCCTCGCCCGCGCCGCCGCCAGCGCGTCGAAGGCCACTGCAGCGGGGTCGGAACCGGGCTGTCCGGCAACGACGTCGACGCCGAGACGATCCCCCCACAGCCGGAGCTGCTCGGCGGCAGCCGCTCGGAACGTGTCGGCTGCAGCCAGGATCGGGACCTGACCCAGCCTCTGCAACCTGCCAGCCAATTTGGCGATCGTGGTCGTCTTGCCGACACCGTTCACACCGACGATCAGGTATACGGAGGGCCAGCCGTCATGCCGCAAACTGCGTTCCACCGGCGACAGGCTGGCGACCAAAGCGGCATGCAGCAGCCGTCTTGCGGCCGCGCCGTCGGCGGGGCGTGCGGCTTTGGTCTGCGCGACGACGGCCGCAGCGGTCGCCACACCGACGTCGGCTTCGATCAGCACGCCTTCCAGCTCGGACCAGACGGCAGCCAGAGAGGCGCCGGCGGTGAGGCTGCGGACACGGCGGGCGATGCTACGGCTACCACCGACAATGCCGGTGGAGGGGGGCAGACGCCGCGATGCGGCCCGGCGGCGCATCACCAGGTAGGTGATCAGAACCACGACCGCGACAGCGGCAGTGACGATGACGGCGGTCATGGTCAGATGGGGGCGGCGGTGAGCCTCTTGGAAACCACCACCGACGATTCGCCGGGCTGCATCGTCACTCCGTAGAGGGTGTCGGCTGCTTCCATCGTCTGCTGCTGATGGGTGACGACGACGAGCTGGGCGGTGCCCCGCATGGTTTCCACCAAACCGATGAAACGACGCAGGTTGGCGTCGTCGAGGGCAGCCTCGACCTCGTCGAGTAGGTAAAAGGGGCTGGGGCGGGCACGAAACACGGCAAACAGAAATGCCAGCGCAGCCAGGGCCCGCTCTCCACCGGAGAGCAGGCTGAGCCTGCTCACCCTCTTACCGAGAGGCTGCGCCCTGATCTCCACTCCCGTCGTGAGCATCGAGTCCGGCTCGGTGAGTCGCAGCTCACCCTTGCCTCCGGGAAACAACAGCGAGAAGTTCTCAGCGAAACAGGAGGCGATGTCAGCAAAGGCGGCTCTGAACTCAGCCGCAATGCTCCCTTCGAGCGCTGCGATGACCTTGCGCAGCTCGCGCCGTGACTCTTCGAGGTCGGCGAGCTGCCCTTCGAGAAACTCGGCTCGTCCGGCCAGCTCTGCGTATTCGGCGGCGGCCAACGGATTGACGGGCCCGATGCGATGTAGCTGGCTTTCCAGCTCATCGAGCCGAACTCCGGGATCCTCGTCGGTGCTCGGCCGGGGTGCAGCCATCGCCTGCTCTTCGCGAGCGTCGGCGCTGCGCCGCAGAGTCTCTGCAACTGCCTCCCGCCGCACTCGCATCTCAGCCGTCTCCACCTCCCATGCCGACCGCTGCTCGCGAAGCGCGACCAGCTCAGTTCCGATCTCGCTGCGGCGGCGGTGTGCAGACGCCAACCCGGCGCGGGTCGTATCGACTGCTTGACGTCTTTTGTGCTGGCTGTGGCGAAGTGCAGCAAGGTGGGCACGAACGATGGAAAGCCCGCCTCGGGCCATGTCCTCCACGGCCTTCAACAGAACAGCGTCGACATTCACAGGTTGCGGATATCCGCCCGAGCCGGCTTCGAGGTCGGACAGCCGCAGCCGGTGGATGCGTAGGCGTTCTTGGAGAGCAGCCACCCGGGCATGGGCCGCATCCCTTTCGTTTGTTGCCTGCCGCCGTTGCCTCGCCACCTCGTCGCGGCGCCCGGCGAGCGTCTGCCACCTCTCCGCGTCGGAATCTGTCGCCTCGAGACGGGAGAGGCGCTCCCGCAGATACCGAACACGCTCCACTCGGATCGACAATGCCTCGGCGATGCCTTCCAGCCGGTTGTCCAACCTCCCCAGCTCGGCCTCTGCCTCGGCGCGGCGGCGCTCGGCTGCGGCCAACCCCTCGGCAAGGCCGCCGAGGCGGGCTTCGGCGCTTTCCAGCCGCTCCCGGGCGGCGGCGGCCG